>CAYHQD010000024.1:0-2663 GCA_964358905.1 uncultured Candidatus Peribacteria bacterium | reverse complement strand
AAGGATCCAGATTTTCACTTGGGTCGGGCAGATCGCCGTAGTAAGAGTTATCCAATACGGGCAAATACCCCGCAAGCGCGATATGCTGGTGCAGAAAAAGCACCGCGAGCAGGACGAGAAAAACGTAGATGAATTCTCCTTTCAAAATTGATTTGATGAAACTCATACGGGCACTCTTATATAATTCTTATTATTTTAGCAGAAAAACAGTATTTTTGGAAGGGTGAATAAATGCCATGGGCGTTCACGAATTATAAATAAATGTTTGCGTCCATGGTAGACGCGGTTTATACTCCCGCGCAGAGTCGCTTCACCGCACGCATGAACAAAAACGAACACCACGCACGAGTGCATACGAGTGCGCATTTCAAATCATCACTCCACGCCTTCACCCTCATCGAACTTCTGATCGTGATTTCTGTCATGGTGATTTTGGCGAGTACAGGTGCGCCGGCATTACTTAAGGCCTCGCGTATTATGGGCATGAAGAATAATATGAATGTTGTGAAGGCTATGTTGGATGATACGAGGGCAAAGGCGATCAACGGCCACTTGATGAGTAACGCACCCTCTTCCGTCGACACAAATTACGATGGAATCGCTGGCGATGATTTGCCATTCGCATATGTGTTTGAAGTGAACAATGGTACCAACGGTATGACCACTTTACGAGAATATGCGGATTTCACCGACAATGGTATAAACGGTATTTCGCTCAGTGATATACTTATAAAACAAAAAACATATACCGCCGGACAACTCGTCTTTACGTACGCCGGATATCCCGACATCAACATACCGAATATAGGAGTGACCGGTGCTTCTCTCAATCGCACATACCGCTTGGCTTATTCTCCGCTGACCGGTACACCGCTGATTACCTGCGCGATTGATACGAGTTCAAATCGCTGTTGGTCTGCCGCCGCAAATAACAACATTGATCTTCTTACCATCGGGATGAGAAATCAGAATGTGAGTTCGAATGTATATTCAATCAACGTATTCGATACTTCGGGTGCTCCATATACCTATTAATATTTTCATGTCGCAATTTTTCCACTACATACGCTGTTTCTTTTCTCACTTGAGCTCGAGAAGAGCTGAAACGATACTCGAAGCCACGATTGCGCTTTTTATCCTAGGTACGGGAATTACGGTCATGACTGTGATGTCGAACCGTGTGCTAAATCTGACTGCGGAAAGTAAATTGCATTTGCAGGCAAAACATTTTGCGCAGGGTGGCATCGATTTGGTGCGTACGGTACGTGATACGAATACACTTCGATTTGCAAATCCCGCATGCTGGAATACGCTCGCCTCCGGCGATGTATGTGATCCCGTGAATGATGAGAAAATGGCTACTGGCACTGATCCGGAATTGTATAGTATTTTCTTTGATCATACTGCGTTCACTCCCGCACTGACTCCCTCCGAGGCGGGTGATTTCAGCACTTCGGCAATTCTTTCACGCGTGGCTACGGGGACTTCTCTCCATAGACTCTATACGGGAGCAAATGACACCCTCCCCATTATCATCGGGCAGTCGATTTCCGCCGAAAACACCAACTTTTATCGACAGATCAGTATTACATCCGTCAGTCCAAATCTCGATGCGAATCCCGCCACAAACGCTGAATCCATGCTCGTGACCAGCACGGTGAAGTGGCCATATCGCACTCAAGTGCGCGAATACTCGATCTCCTATCTTATGAATAACCTTTCGGAATAATGAATCTGCAGAGCTCAAAACGCGCGTTTACCCTTGTAGAGGTATTGATCGCATCTTCGATTCTCGTGATCCTTATGAGCTCGACTTTGGGTATTTATCTGAATGTGAGGCAATTGGATACATATCTTGAGCTTTCGCATGTCCTCGATAGCGAGGCGGACTTTATCTTGAAGAAACTGGCTGATGCGGTGCAGAATAATACGCTCGATTATCCCGAGTACTACAACTACTACGTACTGAACAATGCAGGTCAAAATTTTACAAACTTGCCTTCGGACGACACTTTTGGTTCAAACTACATGGTATATGGGACGAGGTTTTGGAATCCAGGTGCTCCCGCAAACGACCCGAATGGACAGGGGTTGAATGTCGGAGGACTCGGTCCGGATGATCTTGGATCTGTGGGTACTCCCATTCTGGAATACACCGAGGATTTCGCAACTGGCACGAACCCGTACGCGGGTTCGGTTGTCACCCTCCCCACCCAAGCTTCGGCTGTCTGTGACTCCACGAGCGAGATGTTTACGTATTCTCTGAGGGATTGTTCTTTCACTTCCAATACGCAGGCGCATTTGGTGGACGTGCTCTTCCTTATAAACTCCGCAGGGGATCACAAAATCATGTTTGCGCGGGAACCGTTTTATGCGACTACAACTTCAACCGTCCCTGCGGGCTACGCGCTTTCCATGCTGGAACTCGACGGTACCGATACCGATAATGACGGGATAAACGAAACATGGACGTGTGCGGCGGGTTTTGCGTGCACCGGACAGATACTATCAAGCGGGCGCACTCCCGACGGAGATGATCTGGTGGACACAGAAACAATTAACGCACTGATGTTTGATTTTGTTCCGGTTTCGTCCTACAACATTTCTCTCACCGATCTTCGATTCTACATCGCACCCATTGAAGACCCATACAAGGCGTTTGA
>CAYHQD010000023.1:0-13986 GCA_964358905.1 uncultured Candidatus Peribacteria bacterium | reverse complement strand
TACTGCGAGAAATGCTATAATGAATTTATTTACAATTAATTTTTTATGGAAAATATAATTCGCACATGTGCGGTCAGTGGGAAAAAATTCGTGATCGATCAGCAGGATCAAGAATTCTATAAAAGGGTGGCGCCGGTGATCAACGGCGTGGCATACGATCTGCCTCTGCCAATATTGTGTCCCGAAGAACGAAGAAGACGCAGGTTTACGCATCGTAACGAGCGACACCTATATCATCGAAAATGCGACCTCTCCGGCAAAAGCGTTATCTCAAATTATTCTCCAGACGGAGGTATGGTGGTATACGACAACGATGAGTGGTGGTCGGATAAATGGGATCCGAAGAGCTATGGAATGGAGTTCGATTTTCAGCGTCCGTTCTTTGAACAGTTTCAAGAGTTATCACGCAAAGTACCACAGCTTGCACTGTCCGTGTGGAATTCCGAGAATAGTAATTATTGCAATTATGTCGGGCATGTAAAGAACTCGTATTTGATCTTCGGTTCTGTATATTCCGAGAACTGCTACTACGGCTCACCTTACTATTCAGTGGACTGTGTGGATACCCTGGTCGTACGTGAATGCGAGTATTGCTATGAGTGTGTGGATTGTCGCAAATTATATGAGTGCATGTACTGCCAAGATTGCCAAGGATCGAGGAATTTAATTTACTGTTATGATTTGCAAAATTGCAGTGATTGCATCGGTTGTGCCGGGATGAGAAATAAAAAATTCTGCATTTTTAATGTCCAATACTCCGAAGGTGAATATAAAAAATATAGAGAAAAATTAAATCTGTGCGATGGCAAAGCGCGTGAAAAAATAACGGAAGAACTGGCGCGTTTGAAATTGATGATTCCTCACCGCTTCATGCAAAGCAAACAGGTCGAGTATGTCAGCGGAAACTATGTGTACAATTCTAAAAATGCACTGGACTGCTACTATACCGACCGATGTGAAGATGTCAGATATTGTGCTCAAGTGGTAGATTTAAAGGATTGCTACGACAATAATTTCACCGAGGAAAATGAGCTCTGCTGTGAATATCTCGGGTCGTACCAAAATAATAGAATTCTATTTTCAAAATTTTGTAACAAGGTTTCCGAAAGTATGTATTGTGACAGTTGTTTCACCTCAAAGAATTTATTCGGATGCATAGGGTTAAGAGGTTCGCAGTACTGTATTTTAAATAAGCAGTATAGTAGAAAAGAATATGAAGAACTGGTGCCGAAAATAATCGAGCATATGAAAAGAGCACCAATGCGTGGAGAGGGGGAGCCACGACCTCCGCCAAGGCGGGGCAGGCAAGTCGGGGTGGAATGGGGTGAATTCTTTCCTGCCTCGCTTTCACCATTTGGCTACAATGAAACGGTGGCTAACGAATACTTCCCGCTCACACGTGAAGAGGTCGAAGGGCGCGCATGGCGGTGGAAAGAAGAGGAGGATAAGGGATTTTACGATGGGCCGGCGGCCGAGGTCTCGGCGGACATATCCGATGTCTCGGATGAAATCCTGAAACAAATCCTCACTTGCGACATCACGGGGAAATCATACAAAATCATCCCTCATGAACTCAGATTTTACAAAAAAATGCATTTGCCGATTCCGCGCAAAAGCCCAAATGAACGGCATAGCTCAAGACTCGCACTGCGCAATCCTCAGACCGTATGGAATCGAAAATGCGATAAATGCCAACTTGAAATACAAACTACATACGCTCCAGAAAGGCCGGAGCAAGTGTACTGCGAGAAGTGTTATTTGGCGGCTGTGTATTAAGTACAACTCATCCCACTCTACCCACCACCTCCTCGTAGACTTTTGAGCGGTGCATGATGATAAAAATTTTCACTGCTTTTTTCTCGGCTTCAATTCTATACACAACTCTATAATCGCCTATACGTAAACTTCTATACCCTTTGAGTGATCTTCTCAGGGGCTTGCCAAACTTCTCAGGTTCGGTCGCCAATTTGGCATAAATTATATGTTTTATTCTTAATTTTATATCGCCGGAAAGTGAAGGAATGTCACTCTTCACCACCTCTTCTTCGTAATACGAAGTGAATGTCATGACCAAGCTTTTTCATGTGGTAAAAACTTGGCGTCTTTGGTATCCCTCACTTCCGCAAGTTCATTGAGCATATCATCTTCATCAAATTCAATCGCCATTTCTATCAACTCAGCTGCTTTCGCAGATATTGATCGGTTATCCCGCTTGGCAAGAGTGGCGAGCGCGGTATATATTTGACCGGAAGGGGTGAAATTTATTCTCCTTTTTTTTGTCGGCATAGAGTATGGATACATGAAGCAAGGCGGTTAAAGTGTAACAGAAGTGTGACACCAATGCAAGTGACTGTTCGATTCACGCAATGTATGAAAGCATATCAATCTAAACAATTCTTAAAAATTATATGAAAATAGAAATTACCTTTATAATACTTGTATGAACTACTCCTCAGCGATTGCGTATATAGAAAATTTGCCGAGATTTCCACAGGCTGTAGGTTTGGGAAATGTTGCCTCGCTTCTTCATGCATTTGGTAGTCCGGAAAAACGCATGAAATACGTGCATGTCACAGGCACAAATGGGAAGGGTTCGACCTGCGCAATGACGGCCTCAATATTAAAAGAATCAGGATATACTACAGGGCTTTTTACGTCACCGCATATCGAGAAATACAATGAACGAATCCAGGTGAATGGGACGGCGATTGGCGATGATGATTTCGCACGTTTGATTACAGAGGTGAAGAAAATTGTAGATGAATTGATGGTGAAAGATCTTTCGATGACCCCTTGTCGTTTTGAAATACTTTTCGTGGTTGCGATACTTTACTTCGTAGAAAAAAAAGTGGAAATCGCAGTGGTGGAAGTCGGACTGGGAGGGCGAGGCGATCCGACCAATGTGATACTAAGCGAAGTGTCGATTATTACAAATATAGATCTCGAGCATCAACACATACTCGGTGTAACTAAAGAGGCAATTGCCCATGAAAAAGCCGGAATTATTAAGGCGAATTCTATATGTGTCACCACGGAAACAGATAAGAAAGTCCTCGACGTGATTGCCAGTGAGGCGAAAAATGTACAGGCGAAACTGATAGTCCTGGAGCCGACCGATAGCGAGTTGATTAATCAAAATTTAAGAGGCTCTGTCTTTAATTTTTTGGATATGAATAATGTCGAACTCCCCCTTATCGGTCTACACCAAATTTCAAATGCGATGCTTGCTATCACTACCGCTCAACTTCTCAAAAAGGGAGGATGGGGCAAGATAAATGAATTGACGATACGGGAGGGTTTGAGAAAAACGAAGTGGCCTCTGCGCATGGAATTGGTACATAGAAAACCGGATTTCATTATTGATGGGGCTCATACGCCCGATGCAATGCGAAAAGTGGTGGACAGTCTGAATATGATTTTGCCGAAAGATACAAAACGTATCTTCATCCTCGGTTTCACGGAAGGAAAAAATTATGAAGAAATGCTGAGGATTTTGGTCGCAAGTTACATAAGAGAAAACGATCATGTGATAGTGACGGAGGGGAAGCACAGTCCGGTGGCGGCAAAAAAAATCGTGGATATTTTGGAAAATGCCGGAATTGGAACCGAAATTATCACATCCGTGGGGGAGAGTGTGAAAAGGGTTTTTAAGATTGCGAAAAAGGATGAGTCCATCCTTTGTTTTGGGCTTTATCTGTGTGCGGAAGCGAGAACGGAGTTTATCAAACTTTCGAATGCCTGAGTTGCGATTTCGATACTTGATGATGGGTGACGACGTATACGAAGACATTGTGGCGCGCCATTCCCACGCCACGAAGCGCAATTGCGCAGAAACATTTCCCATGAGAACGACCCGCTCTCATCGTGCGAGTCAACGATTTCGAAATCGCCCTCAATCAGTGCAATAATAAACGCCCGCATAAACCCGAACATCATATTCTCGGAGTAAAGCAGCCAACTTGCCAATGTGCTCGTGCAGAAAACTCCTCCCTCGGGAGAAAGACTTTCAAGCACGCCGCGCATCTGTTCCCAAAGTACCTTCGGTTTTTTCCCGAATACTATGTATGAATAATTCTGGAACACGGAATCGTGTGCGAAAATAGCATCAAAATTCGCTTGCGGATATACCTTTGGTAACTCGGCCGCCAACCCTTTTCTATGCCATGCGGTAAGTTCTTCTTCACGCTCTTTCATAACTTGCAAGTGCCTTGCTGAAAAGTCCCTGTCATAAAGCATGCTATCCTCCCTTCTTGTCCACGCATCAAATTCCGTTATCAATTCTCTCATCGAACATTGGTCGAGCGTCCATAATTGCACACCTTGCGAGCGCATCTGAACTGCAAAATCGGAAAAGCCGGGACCTATTTCGAGACATTGTTGCCCATCCCTTTCCATCGTTTCAATATCTCCCGTGCCAAGACCCAGGTTGGAGCACACATCTGCAAATTTCGTATCGCTAAACGCAAGCATTTTTATCGCGAATTCTTCGCGGCCTACGAGGTAAGAACTATTTCTCCTTGCAAGCGCACGCCCGTGACAAAGCCAAGATGCGATATTCTGACCCAATTTATCAGTATTTCGATCTCCCAAGTCATATATTGTTTTTTGAGTTAACGGCCCCCTATTAAGATGATCCTCAGCGCTAAGCATATCGCCAAGAGTTACCTGAAACCCCTGTAGCGTATCCCTTTCGCTTTTTGAAAAGAGAGAGCCGCCCCATCCATACTCCTCTTTTACGTACAACATATGTAGCAAGATTCTAATCTTATGTATTTCTTCAAATACCCATTTCTGCAGTACCGCACATTTACCATCAGCACGTCTGAGTTCACCCAGCGCTTCTCTCCCGCGTAAAATATATTCCTGAAAATTCCTCGCATTCCCACCCGATGGAGTTCCTTTATAGCCGCTTGTCGGACCAGCAAGAGACTCAATCCATTGCCATTTCTTTGCGCCAGATAAGAATTCGTCGCTTTCTGCCAGAAGACGATTACGCTCGGCTTCCTTTTGATCATCGCCGTCCTGAAAATCGAGGTCAATTCCCATAGTTTTAATAAGGCCGGATATTAGACACGATATTCTATATCATGTCAATAGCCATGTTTGCGCTTGCCCTCTTGCGTTTCGCCGCTTCTCTTTCCAGTATTGTTAAAATGGCTCAAATATGCTAAAATTATGTCTAAAGTTTGAGCCATACCAATGAGCCATGAAAAAGCCACAAAAGGACCGATGGAACTGATGCATGTCATCGTGCCACAGGGAACTCCGGACAACCCGAAACTGGAAAAAATCTTCCTCAGTTTTCTCGATAATCTGCATAACACCTCTCATGGTAAACCGCTTTCATTTGAAATGTTCGGATTCAATCAATACACGTATTTTTTTGTTGGGTGTCAGCCGGATATGGCGAAACTGCTTGAGGGTCTGATTTACTCCACGTTCCCGGGCGCGGAAATAAAACCGATGCCGGACTATACGCGCTTCTATAATCCCAAAGAGCAGATTCTACTCGGCACCCACATGAAGTTGAAAATGAGCGATGTGTATCCGATCAAGATCTTTGAAGAATTTGAAGAGGATTCTCTCTCCGGAATATTTTCAGTGATTTCCAAAATGGCTCACAAGGATCAGGCTTGGATTCAGATACTCGTGACTCCTCGTGAAGATAACTGGAAGTACCACCTTGGCCGAAAGATGAAAATGAAATTCAACAAATTCAAACGAAATTTCAGGCTGAAAAATTACGTGCGTCTTAAAGAGAAGAAAACATTTTTCGAAGAAGAGGATGCCAGATTTGTACATAAAACGGAACATCATCCTTTTGAAATACAAATTCGTTTTGGCGCAGTCGCCGCCACCGAAGCGGATGCGAAAAAAAATCTTGTCGCCATCGCAAAGGCGTTTTATCAGTTCAATAAAACCGACTCAAATGAATTCATGCTCAGTAAGGCGAAAAAAGGGGATGCGTTTCTGAAAGAATTCAAGGGAAGAAAAATCACTGAATCATCCGTGGTATCCGCAGATGAACTTGCCACCATATACCATATCCCAAACACGGATCATGTGGCGCACGTAGTACACGTGCTCGCGAAAAAACATGAGCCTCCAAAGGATTTGCCTACAGAATCGACCGGCGACGTCTCCATGTTCGGCATAACAAACTATCACAATAATTTTTTACCGTTCGGCATCAAGCGAGCAGATCGAAGACGACATCTGTATGCCGTTGGGAAATCCGGCACGGGTAAATCGAAATTACTCGAGCTTTTGATTCAACAAGACATTCTAAGCGGAAAGGGGATAGGGGTGCTCGACCCACACGGAGACCTGGTGGACAACGTGCTTCGCATGATCCCGCAAGAGCGTCTCAAGGACGTAGTCTATTTCGACCCGGGCGATATAGATTTCCCGATTCCATTTAATCCGCTCGAGCAAGTGGATGAAAAATTCAAGATGCAACTTACAATCGGTTTCATAGATATTTTCAAAAAACTTTTCGGTACCAACTGGTCGAGTCGTCTCGAGCATGTACTGCGTTATACCACTCTCGCACTTTTGGATTCTCCGAATACCACAGTGCTCTCGATTCTGAAAATGTTGTCAGACAAAAATTACCGTCAATCCATCGTTTCGCGCATTCAGGATTCGGTAGTGAAAAATTTCTGGGTGAATGAATTCGCCGGTTGGAGTGAGAAATTTGATGCGGAAGCGATTACCCCTCTCCTGAATAAAGTTGGGCAACTCGTATCCACCAACATGATTCGAAACATGGTGGGACAACCGGATAATACGTTTGATATTCGAGACATTATGGATAATAAAAAAATTCTTCTCATGAAATTATCAAAGGGCTTGCTCGGAGAAGAAAATGCCCAACTACTCGGTTCGATGGTCATTACGAAAATTTATCAGGCGGCGATGGCTAGAGCGGACTTGCGCGAAGAAGAGCGTGAGGATTTTTACTTTTATGTGGATGAATTCCAGAATTTTGCGACGGATACATTTGCGGAAATCCTCTCGGAAGCCAGAAAATATCGCCTGTGTCTCACTATCGCGCATCAGTATATCGGGCAACTCGATGATGAAGTGAGAAAGACGGTATTCGGTAACGTGGGTTCGATGATTTCGTTCCGTGTCGGAGCCGAAGATGCGGTGATACTTGCGGAAGAATACACGCCAATTTTCAGCGTACGCGACATTATAAATCTCGGCGTACGAGAATTCTACACAAAACTTTCCGTCGATGGGGAACTCTCAGAAGCCTTTTCCGGAAAAACGCTCGATATAAGTTATTCTCATGATGACATCTCAAAAGAAATCATAGCCGCTTCACGCGCAAAATATTGTAAAGGCCGCGCGGAAGTCGAGGAGCTTTTGAAAAAATGGGATGAAGGTTCCACCGAGCCGGCAAAAAACGTCAATGACATCATTAAACAAGAGGAGGATTTTGAAATGCCGTTGATATGACCGCGAAGCGCTTGCGTGTAACGCATGGATTCCTTATACTCCCCGTGCTTCTTTGTGCTCTGCCAAATTGAGGACTTGAAGTGGCCACGGAGAGTTACCCAAGTGGCTGAAGGGGCGGCTTTGCTAAAGCTGTAGGAGGGAGTTTTTCCCTCGCGAGGGTTCGAATCCCTCACTCTCCGCCAACACTGCGAAGCAGTGGAGCCCATAATGACCAAGCCTGAGTAATTGCAGTATCTGTTCCGCTCTGCGGCTGGATGTCCCTACTGTTGCCTCAGCACCCGTTCGTATTCGTTACGATAGATATAGAGGAAGCTGAGAGCGAGTGAGAGCACGTATGGGGCTATGATGATGCCGGGAAGACCCATCGTGTAGATACCGCCCAGAATGGCGATGAAGCTGAGGAGGGGATGAATATGGGCTTTTTCTCCGATGATAAGCGGCTTGAGTACGTTGTCGATAGTGGAGACAAGAAAAACGCACCACGCAAGAAGAAATATACCTGCGATCACATGACCAGTCAGTAAAAGAGTGATGCCCGCGGGCAACCAAATTATCGAACCTCCTATATAAGGAACGACGGACGCAAATGCCATCATCGTTCCCCAAAATGCGGCGTTTTCTATGCCCGCAAAGACAAAACCGACACCAGCCAACAGCCCCTGAATCATAGACGCCCCGAATACTCCATAAAGTATGCCATGACTCATATCATGTAATTTGTTAATCATGTCTTTACGGTAACGATCCGGCAGGGGTAGCAGATCTCGACAGACGGTGATCACCTGTTCCCCATCTCTCAAAAAGAAAAAGAGAGAAAGTACGAAGACGATTATATGGAGTGCGAATAATGAAAGTGAGCGGGCAAAAGAGGTAGTTTGGTTGACGAGAAATTGGCTCACGTTTTGCACCACGCTTGTCACAAACTCAACTATATCCGCAGTAGTGATAGGAATAATATTACTAAAACGTTCTATCAATATGCCAAGACGACTGCCTTCTATATGCTCTGGCAAAAATCGTACGTCGAGAAGAGTGGAAACTTTTGGCCCAAGGTACTCATAGATATTTATCGCCTGTTCGGTAATGTGCACGACAAACCACGCGATAGGTACAAGAATAATTATTACCACGAGGACAGTGGAAAAAGAGGCCGCAAAGGTCTTGTAGTGAAAGGCTTTTTTTATACGTACATGCAAAGGATAGAAACCTGTTGCCACGACGGCACTGATAATCAGCGTCGGAAGAAACGGCCAACTTATAAAAAAGAGCGCAACACCAAGAAGCATGAGTACTGCAAGTAAAAAATACTTGGGTACGTCTTCCAACACCAAGTGCCTGTCAATATGAGGCAAGCGTCCGTGGATGCGAGAGACCACTTTTGGAATCCGAGGGAGACCCGATTTTGATTTCGCACGTATCATAAGAATGTGCCACTTATGGAATTATTTTTTGAATGAGACTTTCTCTTCTTCTTTTTTACTCGCTTCGCACACCGTCCCCTTCGTAAGATATTCCACAGCACAGTCGAGTTGCGGATCACGATCGTTATCGTGATCATCGGGGGTAAGCTCAACTTCTATGTCGGGAACGATTCCTTCCTTATCTATATTCTGACCATTTGGCGTCTGCCACTTAGCTATTGTGATACGGAGAGTGGCTCCTTTATCGAGCGGGCGAAGCTCCTGTACGGAGCCTTTTCCGAACGATTTTTTGCCTATGAGCTTCGCCCTCCCCCAATCTTTGAGCGCACCCGCCACAATTTCCGATGCTGAGGCCGACCCTTCATTAATGAGCGCTACCATCGGAACGTCACTCAGTCGCGCATAGCCGGAAGTTTTAAGCACTTTATTCTCTTCGGGAATTCTACTCTTCATACCTACCGCCATCCTTTGATCGTCTACAAATTCGCTCAGTACGTCCACCGACACATCCAAATATCCGCCGCTGTTACTTCTCAGGTCGAGCACCATACCCATGGGCTTCTCAATGAGAATTTCATTGATCGCCGCATTGAGATTGCGGTTTGTATTCTCGTCAAATTGGATTAATTCCACGTAGGCGACACCATCCGGCAGCATTTTCCACTGAACCGAATCAAAATGCACCGTCTCTCGCTGTACCTCGATTGGCAATAATTCATCCTCACCTCTTCGCAAAATTTCAAGCTTCACCTTTGTTCCCTTTTTGCCACGAATTTTACTCACTGCCTCCCCAAGAGTCATATCCATAGTGGATTCACCATCAATTGTCGCTATCACATCACCAGGCCGTATACCCGCATTCGCCGCAGGTGTATTTTTTATAGGAGAAACCACCGTTACCATACCGTTCTTCATCGTCACTTCAGCGCCAATCCCTTCCACTTCTCCTACGAGAGATTGTTCGAATTCTTTCGTCTCTTCTTCGTTCATAAAAAGAGTGTAGGGGTCGTCGAGCGATTGAAGCATCCCTCGAATCGCACCCTCCACACGATCATCCGTATCATTCACCTCGTCCTCATACACATGACTCTGATTCACCGCCTCCCACACATCCCAAAATAAACTCATATCCGTAGAGCGTTGAACACCGACATGTTCGCCGCTTTCTTTCACAAAACGTGTCTCGACCTTATCCACCGGCGGTAAATAGCTGCTTCCCAGATATCCAAACGCCAGGCCAAGAAGAAAAATCGCATAGCGCTGTGTACGTCGTTCCATAAAGACATTGATAGAGAGTGAAACGGGGTGATCTTAGCTTATCTTTGTAAGCGGAGCAATGTTTATCGCGAGTTTTTTTGAACCGACCGTTCTATCTTTGAAATCAATCGCCACGATACCTCCCGTAACTTCCGTCACAACTCCTTCTCCCCACATCTTGTGCATGACGCGATCACCTTTTGTAAGCAACAATGTGATGTCCGCCTCAGCTTCTTCTTTGTCGTGTGAAATCGGCATATATTTTGAGGTATATGTCCCGAACACCGAGCCGTGTATACGAGGAGGCATAGTACGATCTGTATTATAAATTTTGTCCACGTCACCTTCCAAAAATTCTTCGGGAATTTCTTTCAAAAATTGCGAAGGCACGCACTCTCGATTATCCCCATAGAGCATACGAGTTCGCGCAAAACTCAGAGTGAGATTTTGCTTTGCTCGAGTCACCGCCACATACATAAGTCTTCGCTCTTCTTCCAAATCCTGTCCGCTGGTAAGGCTATTGAAATGCGGGAATAATCCTTCTTCCAAACCAGCAAGAAATACCGTGTGGAATTCCAAGCCTTTCGCACTGTGAATCGTCATGAGCACCACCGCATTATCGGTATTATCGAGGCTGTCCACATCCGCGATCAACGATATCTCTTCGAGAAATGTAGAAAGGGAAGTCGCCGGTTCGAGTTCGTTGTACTTCGAGGCAACCGAGATCAATTCATGCACGTTTTCGAGGCGTGTAATCGCATCTCCTCCGTAAACGCCGCGCCTTTCCTTCACACCCATGGAGGAAACCGAGTCGGTATCCACCGCCTCGGCGGAAAGGAGAAATTCTTTATAACCCGTTTCCACCAGAAGATACTTCAAAAGACCGGATACGTTGTGCTCGTGAGCTTTTTCTTTAAGGTGTTCGATGAGTTCCACGAATTTTTTCACAGCATCTTTTTTTCCTTCTTGTAAATCCGAGACGCCCTCACAACCCATCATCACGTCAAAAAGCGACATGCCAAGATTTCGCGCACGATCACGCAGAGTGTCGATTGTCTTTTGGCCGATTTTGCGAGGAGGGGTGTTGATGATACGAAGTAGGCTGACACTGTCGTTTGGATTTTGGATGACACGCAGATATCCAATGATGTCTTTGATCTCTTTGCGCGTATAAAACTTCACGCCGCCGACTATTTTGTAAGGGATTCCGTAACGCATAAACGCCTCTTCGAATACGCGTGACTGTGCGTTTGTTCTATAGAGAATTGCACAATCTTTATAGAGAAGGTGTGTATTTTTTTCTCGTGACTCAAGTATGCGCTCGGCAATGGTCAAAGCTTCATCACGCTGGGTATCATGACCCGCGACACATACTTTATCTCCTCCAAAAAGCACGGGACGCATTTCTTTTTTATGACGGCTTATGTTTTTTTCAATGACGGAATTTGCCACATTCAAAATGCTTTCCGTGGAACGATAATTCGTTGAGAGAACCACTCGTTTTGCGCCTTTAAATTGCTTTTCAAAATCCAAGATATTGCTCGCATTCGCACCTCTGAAACCGTATATAGACTGATCGCTATCGCCCACAACCATAAGGTTTTGATAGCGTTTTGAAAGCAGATCAACTAGCACGTACTGTGCGTAATTCGTATCTTGATATTCGTCCACCATAATATAACGATACTGTTCTTGGTAGCGTTCGAGCACCTCGGGATGTGTACGAAAAAGTTCGATCGTCTTCATAATGATATCGTCGAAATCGAGCGCGGCGGAAAGCTTCAAACGCTGTTGATACTCTCGGTAACATTGCCCGGCCATCATCATAAATTGATTTTCCGCTTTGCTTAAAAATTCTTCCGGGCCTATCAGGTGGTTTTTTGCTTGGGAAATTTTTGAAAGTACCGCGCGAGGGGCAAACACCTTCTCGGTGAGATTCATATCTTTGGTAATCGACTTCATCAGCGCTTCTTGATCCGCGGTATCGTAGATAACGAAGGCGTTTTCGAATCCGAGCATGTGAGCGTACACCCGAAGGAATCTCATACAGACAGCGTGAAAGGTGCCGATTGTGGGTTGCACATCAAGAGGGGAGCTCTGACTTGTCGGGGCGCTGGCCAAGAGCTTTTGTACGCGTTCCTTCATCTCGTTTGCCGCTTTGTTCGTAAAAGTAACCGCGAGAATATTCGATGCCGGAATCCCCTGATGTATGAAGTAGGCGATCCTATTTGTCAGTACGCGCGTCTTCCCCGAACCAGCCCCCGCTATCACCAAAAGTGGCCCATCAATATGCGTGACGGCATCTTTTTGCTCGGGATTCAATCCCTCAAAAATATAGGTGAGTTGATCGGACATGGGAAAGAAGAGTGAACTTGCTAAACGGATTAGCACTATACCGGAAGGAGTTCACTTTTTCAAAGGGGAAGAGTGTGGCCTCCTCACTTCGTTCGAAGGCTGGCAAGTAGTTCGTCCGTGTCTTTTCTCACGTACACCGGCGTACCGATATCTGCGAACTCAAACGCGAATCGCGCATCGTCGGGCCCAGATCTCACGCAACCATGACTTACGTTTTTACCCAGATCATAAATAAGTCCGTTTTTATAAAATTCACTCGTCTCACGTGATTTACCAAGGTAGGGCACCTCATGCAAACCATATCCCACAAACTTACCAAATGTATTTAATCCCATCCAATACGGCATTCTATAGTAAGGGGCTTTGCCCCCGATACGAAGCTCTTGTTTGTTATCCACCGCATGATCTCCCACTGGAGTAGGCGTATCCCACGCCCCAGAGCTTACTTTGTATTCATGAAATGGTGTCTCGCCATAGAGCAAATACCCCTTCTGATCCTTCAGACTGATATATACCTTCTTCTCTCCTTCGAAGTCCTTGAGAGAAAAGTTTTTCTTTTTAGCGGAGATAAAGGAAATTTTTTTAGCTTCACTCTTTGGTGGTTCACCCATTTTGAGAATAAGTGGCGCGCCTTCGGATATCCAGCTATCCCCTACAACAGGATTAAAGGTGTGCCGATCGTAAACCCATGTATATTCTCTTACCTCCTTCGTCACTTCACCCAAGCTCTCCGTAGGAGCGGCTCCCTCCTCTCCCACCACTGTTTCAACCTCTTCTACTGTAGTGGTAGGCTTTGGAACAGGCGCCCAAAAACTGAAAGTCCCCACTCCGCCCGGGGACACTTCCTCTTCCGAGAGTTCCACTCGATTTCTATATTCGTTGAGGAGCCAGTTGTTTTCCGGCAAATTAAAATCATTCCAAAGCACATGAGGCTCAATGGAGTCCTTTTGGCCAAGTCTCATTTTCGGATAGTCCGCGCATTCGTGTGAATCTCCATACCATTTTACGTCACCCGTATTTTTGAAAGACATAACTACGCGCACGTGCTCGTTTTTTACCAAATTTTTTGGCAACGATACTTCCAAAAGCTCGGCATTGAAAACAGTGGCCTCTGGATAAATCTCATCGCACACAGGTGGCACGACTGGAGCGGTCACTTCGAGTTTTTCCGGTAAAACTTCAGGTACGCGCGATGAACTCGCAAGACTGGTTTTCTCCACTCTGCCATCTATCAATGTTTCCTCATTCACTCTCGCCCTGGCGAAATTACCAGTCACGCCGATAGTCACATAGGTAACTCCGAGAACAAGGACGATACCTAAACCGATGATAAGAGGTCGAGTGGTATTCATTATGAATGGGATGTACCATTTGAGATTCATGATATTATACTATATCCCTAACATTCAGTCAAATCTTGTACTGTATCATAAAAGTTCTAGAATAAATCCGACCACTTTGAGTTAGAATAAGTATGACAAATACA
>CAYHQD010000022.1:0-14259 GCA_964358905.1 uncultured Candidatus Peribacteria bacterium | reverse complement strand
TTCACGCTCAGTAGCAGTCAGTACGGCAACACCGATCTATCGCTCGATGCCGGCAACACATTCACTCTGCCAACCACATTGCCAAGTGACAGCGTGATCACTCTGAAACGTGGCACACTCGAGCTTATCAATACCGATGCAGAGATGGAACGCATAGATGCATATGAAGACATGATGCTAACTCCCGACTCCATCGTCTACACACCTGAAGATGGTTCTGCAAAAATCATTCACGCGACATCTCCGGGAGAATCCTTCACATTGAATCTCAAAGAATACGAAACGCTCAGAATCATGGCGCTTAAAAATCCTCAAAAACCATTTATCGAGCTGACGCTTCCACAGGGAAATTATTATACAAAAATCTATCCGATCACTTCGGAAGGTATGCGTGGAACAGGCGCATCCCACATCCTCTTCGCCCCTCAAGAATGCGGTGATAATCGAGCGCCTACCGCTACCGCAGGGCCATCGCTCCAACGGGTTGCCATTTTTAAACCGCTCGATCTGGATGCAAGTAATTCATCCGACAGCAATGGAGAAATACGAGAATACTACTACGACCTCGATCTCGAAAAAGATCTCGATCATGATGGTGATCCTACCAACGATATAGAAAAAACCGGTCCGAAAATAACCGTGGGACCGTATCAAGATTTGACGCCTCGTCATCTCAAACTTTGGGTCAAAGACAGCGGAGGCAATCTTGCCTCACAGGAGATCAAAGTCGAAATCTATGTACCAAAGATCAGCTTGAGTCCACTACTTTCCGGTGAGGGTATCGTGCAGGGTACGACTGATCCGCCCGAAAAAGAAATGCCGTTTAGAATTGTGCGCAACCGTGATGGCATCATCGACACACTCCTGCGTGAAGGAAGCGACATCTTCTACACAGACTCAAACGGTGAATATCGTATCGAGGATTTCGCGCTGAAAGAGTCGATTGGAATTCAAGACAGTGCGGGTGAAACGATCGGAACCGTGGATCCAGATTCTGGAAGAATTATGCTCACACAAAAAGCTTATGCACTACGTGCATTGCCCGCTGATAGTCTGCCGACGAGAGTCGTATTGGAAGAGGTCGCGGGAGAGGATACGGGAGCCGCCGAGCCGAGCTCGGCGTTGTTAACCACCTATTTGATTCCGGAAAGCAATACCGATGTGACACTTGATCCTGAGGATACTGAGTACGAAATGCGAGAAAACGTGAGGCACGTGGTGACAGGTGTACACGTAAAAGCATTTAAAGAAATTTCCGCTTCGCTCGGTATCGAATTCAAACCTATTAGTGCAACAGATGTGCTGTATCCTGGCGGCCTCGATATATTAAAAGGCGCTACGCGCCTCAGTCTCATTGCCACAAACGGCAATGTATTTATCTACGATAGTACGACCTCCCTGCGCATAAAAGAAGCCGCATCTTCCTCTACTCCATATATACTTCAACTCGTACATGAAAATGAAATCATTGCGGAGATTCTCATCGCGATCGGAGAAAACAACGGCGTAAAGTTTGAATATACTTTGGGAGAAGCGGCATTGACTGCGACTAAAGCTATATCTACCGGGGAAAGAGAAAGTGTCCCGCCTGGGCGGGACATAGATCACGATGGTCTCAGTGACACATTTGAACTGCAACATCAGTTGAATCCAAACATCGCCGACAGTACGCAGGACAAAGACGAAGATGGACTTTCCAACGCGCAAGAACAACGCCTGGGAGTGAATCCAAACAATGCCGATACCGATAACGACGGTCTGCCTGACTTGCAAGAAATTCTACTTTCGACCGACCCGCTGAGTGCCAATATATCTCCTTTCAGCGACGTATCTGTAGATTCCCCTCTTTACGATACCATTTACGATTTCTATACCAAACAAATCATCCAAGGATACTCGGTAAATGATCGTCTACTTTTCCGCGGCACACAGCCGATTTCACGCGCTGAATTCACCAAGATAATGCTGAAAATTCTCTGTATAGAACCGAGAAAAGAGAGCTACGAAGCGCCGGAGGTATTTTCAGATATGCAATTTAAGGATACGCGGGAGTGGGCGTACCCTGTAACCAAAGAAGCGTACTTGCGAAATTTCATCACCGGTTATCTCGGAGAAGTGGAAAATGGACTTTCTCCGTTTAAGCCGGGGCGCACGATCAACTTCGCCGAAACGGCAAAAATTATCGAAGAAATTCTCTCCCGATTCGAAACTCCGGCAGGCACCACCGTCATCCGAAGTTTGGATAAAATCCGTACCGATAGTCCATGGTATAAACCATACCTCACCATTGCGCAAAATCTGACACCATTCTTGCTCACATCCGATTCTTCCACCGAGACCAAGTCAAATGCAATTCTTACGAAAGAAGAAGCCTCCATCCCTGAACAAAATCTCACTCGCTACAATTTCGTAGAGATCGCGAATCGCGTACTGAATGTCTACAGTTGTTACGATGAAGATGATGATGGAGACGGACTTTCCAATTACCTTGAAAGCAGGTTTGGGACGGCCATAAGTAGTGCCGACTCCGACGGCGATATGATCACCGACCTCGATGAAATCATAAATGGATTTGATCCGACCAAAGCAGATGCCCAGGATGCAGATGCAGACGGTCTCACAAATACTGAAGAAGCAAAAGCGGGGACTGATCCATTCGGTGCGGATAGTGATTTCGGCGGTGTGAACGATAATGTGGAAGTGACACGCGGCACTGACCCGCTCAACCCGGCGGATGATATTCCAATCGGCATGGCCCCAACTATCCCTTCCACTGGGAATATATTCACCAATGCCGACGAAGTCGCGCAAAATATGGGTTCCGGTATACACATAGAAGTGCCTGAGTGCACTGCATGCCCTTGCCCACTTTCAATTGAGAATAGCGCGGACATTCGCAAGGATGATATAATTTTCACCGCGATCACCAATGTGGATAATTCTGAAATCTTTGAAGCGAGTGAACCCGCAGTCTTCAAAGGCAACGCCCCTTAATACGATTTCCGCAGTATGAAAAAAAATCACCTCATCATCGGACTTTCTCTGAGCATCATCATTATTTTCAGTCAAATACCATTTGTAGTTGCCGCGGAAAATACAGAAACGAATTATGCCACCACTTCCTGTCTGGATGGACTTCCACCTTTTTTGGAAACCCTCAATAAGGATTATGATGAATGGATGGATTCTCAGCTCAGCAACCCCGAGTTCGCAAGTAATTTGCTGAGTCTGACGCTGGAAAAATTCAACGCATATCGCTCAACACTTCAAAGAGAGTTACGAAAATATAAAGCTCACTCTGGTTCATTCACACCCGGACAATTTGAAATGCTCTCCAAATGTGACACGTTCATACAAGATCAAATCGCCCTCCGCAAAACACACCTAAAACAAAATATTCGCGCGGCCGGATCGGATCAAAAAACAGTGAGGATAACCTCCAAACAAGCATCCATCAACGAACGATTTAAACAGCAAATCCATTTTCCTTTCGCACAGATCATGGGACGCATGAAATCCTTTGCGGATCGCACGCCTTGCTATACCGAAGTCTGTACCAAATAACATATGCAATCTTTTTTCTCATATAGATCGGCCGTACTCCTTCTTTCGATTCTGACCGGATTCATTACTACGTCGTTTCTCGCACGTGCCGATGAAACAGTCTCTTACAATCAAGAATACCTGAGCATGAATACGGTTGAAGATATGTACGTCACCTACAATAGTCGGGTAAATGGTATTTTTAATAGCGCCATAAATAAGGTCGTGCGCGGACAAGGTACAGTGGAAGTAAATGAAGATAGTACCGAACAAAATCGTCTCTGCGAGAAACCCGAAAATGTGGCCGCCATCTGCATAAGCATGCGCACACTTTATGAATTCAGAGGATATGACGAAGCGATGCGACGAGCATCCGGGAATCCAAAAATAAAACTTTTCAAAACGGAAACCGCGCCAAAGGAAACACTTGAAGCATTTTCAAACCTGAATGCAAAAGCGGATTTTATTCGCGGGGAAGTCGGAGATCTCGATGTGGATTCGGATGATGGTTTGGGTACAGCGCTGCGCGTGCTCTACGACACTCACGATTATTACAACGAATTCATGACCGCATATTCGATGCACCTCGACAACGACCGCCTCATTCAGTCACTTGAAGGGTACAATCAAAAACTTGCGGAACTGCGCACTCAAACCTATACCCTCCCCGCAAAATTTCATAATGCCACCACGAGCGGCGGCGAATGCACGTAAAACCGCATAATACTTACTATGTCCTTTTTAATTTCACACAATACAACTCTTCGCTGGCTCACTGCACTACTGATTGCATGGGCCGTGACGAGTCAAAGTGCATTTGCGGTCTCCACTGAAACACAAACCGTGGAAGAATTGATGTTTGCAAAATTGCTTTCAGCGGAAAATGTTTCAAAGAACGCACTCGAATCGGGTACGTTGTGGAGTGAAGAAAAGGGCAAGCATATCTATCTCACTCTCCTCAACGATAATACTGATCGTACCTTTAAACAGGCCATCAGCACCATCTCTAACGACGTTGCATTTAAACACCAAAAGACTGGAGCGGAGGTGTATTTTTCTGAAGAAGAGTGGAGGAAAATGTATATCAATAATCAATACGCCACTGTATTTGAGCGACGACTTGGCATTACCAACGCACCTACCGTTAACGAACTGGGGGCGCGCCTGCGTGAAATAGTCGAGCAAGAGATAGAGAACAATCGTTTCGCACAGGAACTGACGCAGATGACAAGTTCCACGGAATTATTCAGCGATGGTAATGTCAATAACTCCGCTGGATTTGACCTGCTGACCGATTTGGAAAAAATCGAGACAATTCTCTTTGGAAAAGTTGAAGCTGGTAGCTATGGTGAAGCGAGAGCAAGTGCAGGACTACCGGCGCTTCCAAGTATTAATACAGGAGAATTGCCTGCTTCAAGTTCTGCAACTGAAGGTGCAACTCCATCAACCACATCAACGACGGCCTCTTCTTCAAGCAGTCCCTCCCCTTCCACCTCTACATACTCCTCAACCGTCGCACGGCGGACACTCTCCACTCCTCGACTTATCAAAGCTCCCGCAAATCAAAGTTTTGCCGATGACAAAAAAGAATTTCCCACCGGCCCATCAACTGCAGAATCACTCTATAATCCACTGGGGCTTCATCCTGAACAGTGTGACTCTCCCTCTGCATTGACCGATGCGATCACCGACTATCTGGATACGCTGGAAACGGCAGAAAAAGAAAAATTCGTTCCGGATTTTGATGTGCTTACGGATGAAAAAACTGACGAAAGAACCGGTACACGAGATACCCCCACTTCTGGTGGTGACGATACAGAAAGCGGTACTGGTACAGGAGGGGATACTGTGCCAGAAGACACCGTAGACGATTCACGCAGTGAATTCGATGACGTACCTGAGGCGGAAAAATTTGACTGGCAAAATGAAGAACTATGCGTTGGTCCGGAGGGTCAGCCAAAAATTTTCTGTCTGGAAGTGCGTTTCATCAACAATAATCAGGAATGTGAATGGGGCGCCGACTCGGGAGAAAACAGTTGCGCAAATATCACCACGAGTAATCAAGCGGCGACGAGCGGTACATATGAGGCAACCGATAATTGTGTTTCCTGTCATATAGAATTCATGCTCGCAAATTTCGACCTCCTGCTGGCAAAAACACTTTCTCCTTCAAAAGTTCCGGGCAACCTTCTCGAATCGGGCAAATGTAAAAAAAGTTTTCTCAAAGTGAAACCGAGTCTCAATTTATTCGCAGTGAAAAAACCAATCCCTCAACCGCCCGACGATTATCAGATCTTCCAAACTTCAAACCCTTTTGAAAGTTTCCTCAGTGAACTCACGGATGGATTCACCTCAAATAAACGCACCGATCGCAACACGAGACACATCGTACGATTCGGCGACGGTAAATCACTCCCCTCTGTACTGGATGAAATCGACAAAGCCGATTCCGCATATGCGGAGGAACTCGCACTCAACCGCCAACTTGCATTGATAGAGCAAGAAGTTGAGGCTCAGGTAAATGGATATGATGATATTACGGGACGCATGGAAGAATTCAACTCGCTCATTTCCGCCCTCGACGGTATGGCAACCGATATTAATACGAATGTCTGTGAGGCGCTTCGTTCTAAAAAAGTATGTGAATAATTTTATGAAACATTTTTTACTTACATCACCGGTTACGATTTCTCTCTTTCTTTTCTCTCTCGGACTGAACATCATACTCCCAACGAGTAACGTAATCTTTGCCGCACCGCCCACCACTCCCACCGAAGGAGTAGTGGATGAACCCATAGCACAAATAGACTGTTTTGGAGGTAAAGAACAATTCGCTTCGTTTCTGCGTTCTTTTATTTCGGTTGATCAATTCGAGGGGTATTTCAAAGATTTGCAAATGAATGCGTGTCAATATACGGCGGCCAAAGTACTCAGAGATGATATGAAAAAAATGCGTGAAGAAATCAGGGATGCGTTCTACACATGTGATAGCAAAGAAGCCACTGAGCTAAGAATCAAATATTATCGCAAGGATGCGGAATTGTATTTTTTGCGCAATGTGGTGACCACACACAAAGGAAAACTCATCGCGGCCGATCTGAATCAATTGAAAACAAAAATGCATCAGCGCTTTGTGAAGAAGCTGGGATATTTTACGGAAGAACCGCCGACAGAAGGTGAGGAGGGAGTCACCGACAGGTCGGGGCTACAAGAGAACTGGGATGAAGTTTGGGGCGAATTTGTAACCAGCTACGACCCACAATATTATATAGAGTGCAAAGGCGATATAGAACTCATCGCAGATAAGATTGAAAGTCTGCGTACCACCATCGAAAGCATCGCCGCGGAATTTCGGAATACAAAAGGAGAAGTGGAAGAACAGCAAAATGCAGACAAAAAAGAGCCTTCACCGCGCCTTGGCGGAGGTGGAGATGCTGAGCTAAAACTCAACGCGCTCAATATTTTCGCTCGCACCGTCAATCAAGTTTCTCCTCAGAGATTCTCACAGGACATTCTTCGAGATATGCAAAATAAAACCCTCACTCAACTCGAAATCGCAACTCTCATCGCCGAAGAAGAACGCCGTTACAAGCTCGACCTGCGCCGCGCCGAAGCACTCGCACGTTTCAAAGCGAAGTACCAACACACGAGCGATGCGATCTCACAAGATTATTCAATACGCATCAATACGGTGATAGATACCATAAATAACGCCACTCAAAATTTACAGAACGTCACAAGCTGTATAGAATTTACGAACGAATCGCAGTGCAGTCAGGAGGGATAGTGAAATCAAAAAAATAGATACTCAAAAATTGCTTTTCTCGGCCATTTCGAAGGCTCCTTTTTCTTTTTCTGAGCAGTCGTTACTGATAATTTCCAATTCAATATTCATCCTTGGAAGTTTTTTGCTCGTCTTTGTAATCGGGAAAATTTTACGCCTCGAGAAACGAATGTTTCGAACCTTATTCATCTGCTTTGTTTTTGGCAACGTCGCATATTTGGGCATTCCAACCCTTGTCCAAATATCAGGCGAATCAATCCTTCCAACTGCAAGCTTGATCGTAGCTATTTATCTGTTCTGGATGTTCAGTGTCGGAATCAGTTTCCTGGATTTCACACAGAATCAAAATAAAAAAGATGTTTTAAAAAATATATTTGTAAGCCTTGTAAAAAATCCGCTTATAATATCAATAGTTTTGGGAATAGTTGTGGCAAAATCCGGAATCACACTGCCAATCATAATAATGAAATCACTTGATATGGTCACAGCGTCCGTGACTCCAACGGTACTTATTGTCATCGGACTTTTTTTAGGCAAATCAAAGATTGGACAACCGAAAGACTGGATACCGGTGTTCTTGTTTTCTATAATTACACTTATGGTATTGCCGGCAATATTTTATTTTGGTGTGAAAATTTTTGGATTCTCGCCAAATCATTTTTCATCCTCAATTATACAAGCGGCAATGCCACTCGCTATCACTCCATTTGCACTAGCTGATAAATTCGATTTACGCAAAGGATTTATCGCTCGTTCAATTGTATTGAGTACGATTCTATCGGTTATTTCATTGCCATTTTGGATCTCAATTTTATAGACGCAAAAAAACAGTGAGCTTCCCCTCAGTTGCCCACTGTTTTTAGCCCTAGTTGTTTTTTGTTTGGAAACTGTTTTTGTTTTTGGTCGGTCCAAAGCAGGATTATTATCACGACTTCAGACTAAGACTGAAAATTGTACCGGAATATTTTTGTTTAAGTTTTTTCTTCTTATCAAAGAAAGAAAATTTGCTGAGCTGCACTATATCGGTGGTCTCAATTCTGCAGTAAGGACACAGATCCAGCCGAGTGGATATTGCAATGCCGCATTTCAGACAATTTACGATCATGTGTATTTGTGTCAAGAGGTCTGTTCCAGAAATTCTTCCAGGTCGCTCTGTTGAATTCGATATATTCGTCCAATGCGACTCGCCTTCAGCTTTTTGTTTTTTATATATTTGAGAACGGTCAGTGTATGCAATTGAAGCATTTCACCCACCTGTTCGGGGGTATATATTTTTTCCATGGGTGGGGAATTGAAAGCCCACGACGTGTCTGGGCTTGGTACTAAAGAATGGTGCCGATGAAGCTATGAATACATTCTACATAACTTTACCATATTTTTCCATACTTTAGTATGTTTATTTTTGTCTTTCCTTTCTTTTCTTTATTTGAACTACTTTTATCAGGTTTAATATTACTTTGCAAGACTATTTCAATAAACAACTAAAAGTACATTGCTTAACACAATATTTGTTACGTTTAGTTAATTCCACTTAATTCTACTTAAGTTTAGTATAGTTCACATTACTCAGAAAGTACTTACGGTAGGAATTGGGAGTGCCGAGCTAACGCTCGGTGGTACCCACCGCCACACTCAATATACGATCAGTTCTCAGTAAAGCTTGATACAGATCGGCGTCATTCTCTTCGGTAAATTGCGGATTTTGAGCGAAACTTTTCAGCTCATCACCGTAATATATGTATTTTTCAAACGCCACCTGTGACATGCCGGCCTGCTTTTGGTATACCAAGCGATAATCATCGAGCGGTTCAAACTCAAGCTTGAAAGGCAACTCATACGCGAGCGATATTTTCGACACACCCCCTATCTCCGTATTCATCGGGAATAAAAAGTAACTGAACCTAAAACATTCTTGTTCAGCGCTTTCCATGCATCCCACCTCCTCCGTCATCAACTGCACCTCTTCCTCAGCGACACCCACCGCACTCAACAATTTTGCACCGTATGGCACATACACACGCGTCATTACTTTGTTCACATCCTTGCCGAGAATACGCACCACGTGCGGATCGGGAGAAACAATCCCCGCGCTTTTTAACTGATCATTGAGCCATTTTTCCGTATCGTCATTCCATGTATGCGTGCGCGTGATCGTCACCTGGTCGCGTATATCTCCCTCGTTTTTGATAAACGTTTCATGAGAAATATTTTGTTCGATAAACGCATCGGATTTATTTCCCCCCACCGATACATTCACGACACTCAAATAATCATCATACGGTCTTACAGGGAACATACCCCCGTCGAGGTTCAATTTTGTAAATAAATTCTGGACGCCCTCATTGTCACTGTAGGCGAAAAAATGTTTTTCAAGGGAGGCGGCTGATATAAGGGCGAGGAGGTCTTTCGGCGCGACTTTTTCAAATACGGCTGTCTGCAGTGCGGCGAGAAAATCCTTCAAAATTTTCTTCGGGGCATCCGCGCCAAATGCTTTTGATTCGACGAGGTACGAAAGTACCACATCGAAATTTTCCGGCGTCAGTGTGAAATCGTACGCCTCTATATACAGTGGACCGGTGAGACTCATGAGACTTCGTACAAATTCCATATCCACCGCGAGCACGGTGTCAACCCCGGGCCCGTTTGCTTCTTCCAGGAACTGTTTCGTCTGTTTTGCCGATGTGGCGAAATTAGGCGATGTGTTTGAATCGCGAATACCCCAATCAGCCCCCGCCACTATCGAAATTTCACTATGTGGTTCGCGTTTTTTTCCGATGCCGTCAAATTCATATACATCGCGCACCTCCAGTTTTTCTATGCGCCCATCATTCAGATCCAGAAATCCGAGCGAACCGATGAATCCACCCGTGGGACGAATTTCATGGTTGTTCTGAAATAAAATGAGAATCCGATGAGGATAACGATCTCCGAGCAGAGTCAGAAGCGGCACCATTGTCTCCTCCATGTCGCTGAGCAACGCATTCAATGTCTCCACCGCCGTGCGCACTTCACGCACCTGAGGGATGTTCTTGAGACTCGATGCATCAATGCCTGCGAACAACTCATCCGCAACCTTCACTTTCTCATGCGCGTTCACCACTTTTTCCCGCAGTTTTCCCAGATTTTTTTTCTCATCCTTATGTGCGAAAAACTCATCCACCATCAACTCCGCATCATGAAGCAATTGTGCGCTTTCCATCACGTTCACACTTATTTTTAATAACGTATCGGCTCCCGCGACAGCGGTTGCCCCCCCCCCAGAAGTCAGCTCGGACAATAAACCTCTCGCATACAAAAAATACTGACGCGCTTCGGCGAAATTATCCATCGTCTCAAAATTTTCAAGCAATGATCCATACCCTTTTTGCGCCGCATAAGTCACCGTCTCTTTCAGAAAAACCGCGCGATATACCGTATTAATTCCATTGATGAGAAAAACCCCCACGAGTGCAATTGCGAAGAAATAGATATAAGGGGGACACTTTAGCGCCGCACCCGAACCATTCGAAGCAGAGAGGGGAGAAGGAAAATAGCCCCTTCGCTTCGCTTCGGGCTGGTCGGGGCTATATGTAATATTATCTAACTTCATAAGATACCTTTTACTATAAAGCCCAGCCATGGCGGCGTGATGCTTAAAACTCGAACACGTGCACGACACTTATACCGTCCGGAAAAATTGATTTGGATGCCTGTATACGTGAAAAACCTCGGAGGTATTTGCCGATGGATTCCGGAAGAAGTTCAGCCATAAACGCCGGTGACATAATATTGATTTCATCAAAAGATTTTATCGTTACTGCAGGACGAATCCCCTCGCGCGATACTGATGCCTCACCATCGCCGCCCGCCACCTGCAATACTCTCGCTCTGTCCGTACCTGCGACAAAAAGTTCACCCTTCATCGCCGTATACATATTCGCCCTACCGCTAAAAGGAAATGTCGCCAGCACTGCGGATCCCGTCCCGCTTAGCGGGAGAGAAGCAGTTTCACCCTCCTGCGCAATCACCTCATACCCTTTTTCTGTCATATGTGCGAGATAGTACGCCTGGAGCTTGGCTATGTGCTCGGCATTCTGTTTTTCCGCTATGAAAAGATAATCCACTCGATCCGGCTTCGCATACATCGCAAGCGCAAATTCATTCGCAAACAGCGGATATATGTCGTTTCGCAAATCCACTTCATAACCGAAATATTCTTCTTTTTTTGCGTTGATCGCACCTTCGAGAATATTGAAACTCGACGGATGCAACTCTTTCAGCACCACTCCGAAATCATTTAGCATTTTTGAAATATCTCGACTCCCCCAAAAGTATTCGAAATCTGCGGGAACCTCCTCAAGTAGTTTCATACGATATGGTTCTTTCAACTTCGGCAACGTCTTCCCATCTCTCTGATTCACAAAATTGAAATAACTCTGCGCGGTAAGTGCATTCTCTTCGAGAATCAAACTATGCCCTCCTACAGAGAACATCTGCACCACGGGACGCATAAGTGAAAGCCAAGGATTCGCATCGCCTTTCGTAAATGCATCGAGCAAAAGGACTGGATTTTCGTACACAAATCCCACTCCTCGCGTCAGATTGTTTCGCACTTTGATAAACGCCTCATCATCAGCAAGCGCCTCCATTTTTCCACTTCTCACATCCACCAATATTTTGAGTGCATCGACGGATTGAGCGAATACGAAATAGTCATCCCATAACATGAAATAAATATTCTGTCCGACACTGAAATAATAATAGCGATAGCCCTCGTATTCGCCCTCCTCAATCGCGTCCTTCTGACTCGCCAATTTCAATTTACGCAGAGTTTCCATCGTTCGTTCTTTGTCGGTGGATTGGATAAAAAAGAGGTGCGCATAGTTCACCCCTTCGCTTGCAGGCAATTGCATATAGGCATAGGCATTAGAAAATCCAAGCCATGGCGCAATATCGGTATTGAAATCCACGCCGAGCAATCCCTCAATCGTATCCTTCATACTCTCAAGATCGATCACATCCTGTGCCAAAAAATTTTCTATTTTTTTATTTGCGGCACTTCTGCTCCATGGCGAACCTAAATTTAATTGCGCAAAAAACACGGTTGCATCCTTAGGCAGGAGAGTCTCTACGCGCGCGGGCTCCATGAGTTTCGCCCAGAAAAATATCCCGAGAAATACTATGACGAGAAGCGCAAGCGCGATCAGACACAGCGAGGCCAATTTATTTTTCAGCGACATAAAAAAACTCACTTCCATGTGCTTTTCCGCTTTTTGCGACATCACATTCTCGATCACCGGTTGCTTCTTTCGCTCCGGCTTCTTATGCTCCAGCTTCTTGTGATCCTCTTTTTTACCCTGTGCATGGGAAAAGTGCTTCGCATGGCGTTTCGATTTTGACATAAAAATTTCACACAAAATAATACGCATCGAATACTACTTCAGTTTGGAAGGTTTGCAAAGTCGAACGATGTGTACCTGGAAATCGTTTGACATATCTTTGATCAGGGGTATTATTAAATACCGTACTATTAATAATAACCTAATAATAATCACTATTTTATGGCTCCGAATCAAACCAATGAAACACCTGAAACACCCACACAAGAACTGACCACGGCCCTCAAAAACTTCCCTTTTCATAAACGGATTAGCTTTTCCGAAAATATGGTACTGAGAAATGCCCGGATAAAAATAGGGAATACTACCGTATGTGATGACATTACCGTTCGCAGAGGGCGAGAAATCGAACTCATTGGTTGCTCTCCGGATGGCAAACAGGTACATGTAGAAATACACGGAGATGATCGTTTCGAAAGTGTGGATATTTGGGTTGATGCGAAAACGGAAATCGCACCCGAGTTTAAAATACAATACACAACTTCCTACTACGAAGAATCACCACAAGGTGTCGAGGGACATATTCTCGCCGCTCGTGATAGACTTTGGAGGTCCTTCGGAATTATCCCGCAGGATCTCTAGCATGTTGTAGTCAGAAGGATCCTCTGAAAAACGATGGAATGCAAGGAGACGAGAAGCTGACGACAGAGCTGTACGAAACCGTACAGTAGTTTTTTAAATATAAAATTAAGAGCGTTTCACAATAAAAATTCCATCCAAAGTGGTCGGTTTTATTCTAGAACTTTCTCACCCCACTCACGGTTTGCATTTTTTATATATTTATTATATACTATTGATAGTTTTTACCCCTTTAACAATCGTCTCATGACATCAATGCTTTTTAAAGTAAGTGACAAAATCCCAAAAGAACTTGACGTGATCCAAGAAGAAGAAGGTCTTGGCAACAGGACCGCAACAATTACATTTTTGATCAAATACTATTTTCTGACCAAAAAAAATTCGCTCGATCAGTCAATCCAAATTATGGATAAACTGCTTGATCGTATAGACACGAGTACTTTGCCTTCCGCCCGTGAACAGCTCAAAGATATATAAATACACCCGATTGATGATAGATATATTTTTTTCGGCGCACTTTAAAAAACAGCTTAAAAAATTGAAGAGAAAATACCCTCATGTGAAAGAAGATCTTTTGGATGTTATCGAATCGTTTGATGCGAAAAATGAAATTCACATAGGGAAATCAATATATAAGATTCGCATTTCGAGCAGAGATATGCAAAAAGGTAAGTCGGGCGGCTTTCGCTCTTATATATACATCTATGTAAGACGTAACACTCTTTTACCGCTATGCATTTATCCCAAATCCGAAACGGAAAGCATAACCGAGAACGAACTGGAATACCACTTAACCGCCACCATAAAAGAAGTGGTTGAGAATTTGTAAATGTTAGATTATCACACCCTACCATTGAAAACTTTCCCTAAACCCATTACAATCCCAGCGCAGTTTGAATCACTAATCAACACACACAGTGAAAGCCTCGGAAATCAGACAGAAGTTTTTGGAATTCTTTAAGTCAAAAGGGCACA
>CAYHQD010000021.1:0-14578 GCA_964358905.1 uncultured Candidatus Peribacteria bacterium | reverse complement strand
AAGTTTGAAACTTCATGATGCCCCGATTAGTAAACTGAATAAAATTTTTTATTTGACGGATCATACTTGCACATATCCACGTAATACGGGTATTCAACGCGTGACAAGGATGCTTGGAGGTGCGCTTGAAAAATTGGGAGCACCCATACAAATGGTGAAGTGGAATCATGAAAAAGGTGAGCTAGTGAACTTGAATGATGAAGAAAAAAAACATCTGGCGCGTTGGAATGGTCCTAAATCGTTGGTTGCGGAAGGCGTTAAAGCCGATGAAATTGCCAATGGGTGGTTATTGATTCCCGAGTTAACTACGTATGCGGGTGGAGGATTTCTTGAAAAGGTAATGAATTTTGCGAGAAAACATGCGATGCGTGTAGCGGTCGTATTCTACGATACTATTCCCTACAAGTTGAAAGAAATGTATCCTCCTGAGGCTACGAATGCTCATAAGGAATATATGTCTGCTGTAGCCATGGCTGACCATGTTTTTTGTATTTCTGAAGCATCGAAAAATGATCTGCTGGATTATTGCTATCATCTCGATACTCATTTCAACCGGCTTGTTGAAAGAATTCATGCGTGTCCATTAGCTACGGAATTTTTGGAGCGCCCAAGAATCCTATCAAATGAAAAGAAGCATTTAGACACGATCAAAATTCTTGCAGTGGGCACAATAGAGCCGCGGAAAAATCATAAAACGCTCATCAAGGCATTTGATCTATTATGTGCCGAACATAGAGAGAAACATTTTGAACTGATGATAGTTGGTGGATGTCCTTTCCCCGATTTGGTGAAAATGATGGATGAGGAATTGAAACGAAATAAAGGTATTAAGTGGCACCAAGAAGCGGATGACGCGGTATTAAGTCAATTGTATAGAGAATGCGACTTTACGGTTTATCCCTCAGTTGAGGAAGGGTTTGGTTTGCCAATCGTTGAGAGTATTTGGCATGCGAAACCATCTATTTGTCATTCTCAGGGAGCATTGGGAGAGGTGGCCACAGATGGTGGTTGTATCGCAATCGATATGCATGATGTGACTGCTCTTAAGGAGGCGATGGAGAAATTGGCGCTGGATACAAAGCAACGATTTCATCTCACTGAGGAAGCGATTCAAAGACCTATGAAAACATGGAATGACTATGGTAGAGAAATTGTTCAGTACCTCATTCAGGATGAGGTGAGAAGCTTAAAACTAAATGAGCACCAAGAATTCAAGAATTCCGATACGACATTCTATAGGCCGTTACTTTCAATTTGTGTGACTACATACAATCGAGCAAAATGGCTTGAAACTTCTTTGGGCGTAATTATGAAACTCACTGAACCTTATCGCGATATGATTGAAGTAGTGGTATGCGATAACGCATCTACCGATGATACTTCGATAGTTGTTGAAAAATATAATGGTGTCGAGAATTTTCATTATTATTGCAATCCATCCAATGTAGGTATGTTGGGAAACCTTCATGTCACTGCTCGTCATTCATCCGGACAATACGTTTGGTTAGTCGGGGACGACGATCTAATTCAGGAAGGCACTATAGAGCGTATAATAAAGGCGATCGTGACTTATCCTCGTCTGAGTTTAATTTATCTTAACTACGCGTATACCACACAAGATAATGTGGAAGTGTGTGCTGGTGATTTGGATCTTTTTATGTCGCAAGGTATACCAATCGTGCCCCCATCTCATGATTTTTATGGAAAAATAAAAGAAATTGCTCCGAATAACGAGAACTTTTTCACTGCGATCTATGCGTGCGTTTTCCGTCGCGATCATGCGCTTTTGGCATACTCACAGGATATAACGGGTCGCCCATTTTCATCTTTACTTACCTGTGTACCAACTACGTATCATATTTGTAATAATATGTTTGAGGAGCAGGGTTATTGGATTGGTGATCCGGGACTTGTAGTGAATATGAATGTATCTTGGGGAAAATTTGCAACATTGTGGAGGTTGGAGAGGTTACCTGAAATTTATGATTTGGCTGAGATGAAAGGTGCTCTACCAAGCGAAATGGATCGATGGCGTACCAACAATTTAAAAGATATATCTTATTATTTGAATGAGATTTACTTTAACGACAAAGGAGAGAATTTGTCTTACTTTTCGCTCGAGCGATTTATTTTGCGCCATAAGCACTTGGAGGTATTTAAGAGCGAGCTTCCTAAAATAAAAGCTATATGTCAAAAAGCATTTGAATGTGGTCATTTCCTGGAATCATCACCAGATAAAATCTTTTTTAAGTTTGACTTGCAATGACTTTTAGATGAATAATAGCCTCAACGTTTTTAAGTTTTTAATTTTGGAAAAAGTACTATGAACGCATATAAGGAAATCGAACAGTGTCGCGTGAGTGGAAGTAAAAATCTTGTGCCGGTTTTGAGTCTTGGAAATCAGGTTTTAACGGGGGTGTTTCCAAGGAGTATATCTGAAAAGGTTACGTCTGGTCCGCTTGATTTGGTTTGGTGTCCTGATAGCGGTCTTTTGCAGCTTCGTCACTCATATGATCCCGCTGAAATGTACGGTCAGAATTACGGTTACCGTTCAGGACTAAATCAGTCGATGGTCAACCATTTGACTGAGAAGGTGAATTATCTCGAGAGACTTATTCAGCTGGGCCCCGGTGATGTCGTGTTGGATATAGGTAGTAATGATGCGACGCTGTTGAAAGCGTATTCGGTGAACGGAATTAAAAGAATCGGTATTGACCCGACAGGGCAGAAATTCGCTGAGTATTATACGGACGATATAGTACTAGTCCCTGATTTTTTCACAGCTGAAAATTACAAGAAGGTTCAATCCGAGCCCGCACGAATAGTGACATCTATAGCCATGTTTTATGACCTTGCTTCGCCTATTGAATTTGCAAGACAGATTGAGTCCATTCTTCACGATGATGGCGTATGGCACCTTGAACAAAGTTATATGCCATCTATGCTTCGTCTTAATTCATACGATACGATATGCCATGAACATTTGGAGTATTACTCACTTGGTGTGATGCAAAAGATTATGAGTCAAGCCGGTCTCAAGATTGTGGATGTAGTTATGAATACGATAAATGGGGGAAGTTTCGCAGTGACGGTTGCTAAATTGGGGAATAAAAATGTACGTCAGAATTTAACTGTGATTAATTGGTTACTAGAACAGGAAGATCGTATGGGCTTAAATACTCCGCGTCCTTATCGTGATTTTGAGGAGCGAGTTTTTCGACATAGAGATGATTTGGTAAGATTGATTCGCGGCCTAACTGCGAGTGGGAAGACAATTCTCGGTTACGGTGCTTCTACAAAAGGGAACGTACTTTTGCAGTTTTGTGGTCTTACATCCAAAGATATTCCGGCGATTGCAGAGGTTAATATTGATAAATTTGGTTGTTTCACCCCGGGGAGTCATATACCTATCATATCCGAGCAAGAGGCGAGAGCGATGAACCCCGATTATTTCTTGGTTCTTCCATGGCATTTCAAGGAAGGTATTCTTCGTCGCGAAAAAGAGTATTTAAAAAATGGAGGAAAGTTGATTTTCCCATTCCCTGAGATTGAATTATCAGCATAATACATACCAGTTACCAAGAGAGAAGCCTTGGGAACTTTGTGAGAAATAGAAGGTCATCATTTATTTTGCTGCCGTTGAGGTAGGCCGTACCAAGAGTGTACGCATTGGGACCGGCGTTCATTATTGCATAGATGCGAGCAGTAGCATTTGTTTTTATATCGAAACGATATGAGGAACCGGGTAAAAAATCAATTCTGGTGGTGAAGCAATAATGTTGATATTGATTTATAGGCATGTCATTTAATCTTTTTTGAGGGAAATCGGATTTCAATAGCATACTGTGATCATCTTCTCGATAAAGCTCAAGCCAGACTATTTCTTGTACTGGAGGTTGAGAATTCTCATTATTTAGATTGCCTTTAGCAAGGTTTATGCAGATCTGATCTGATGAGGAACGAGTGGGGATAAAGCTTTGTCCTACATAATGGTTTTCAAATATAGGAAGTCCGCTCCCATTGAGATAGGTGGCCTGTTGATCCATTTTTCTATCTAGGAAGTATCTTCTTAACATACTATCCAGTGTATAGATTAGCCTAGGTTTGCCAACGAGATCATCTCTAAAATAGAGTGCATCGCCTGACTTGATTGCTTCAACTTTGTAATTAAAATAAAGATTATTTGCTTGGAGCGAAATTGTATAAAAATTATTGTCCAAAAGTATTTGGTGTGATTCGGTCTCAAAATTTTTCATATATTCATCTTTACCGATGAGAGAAACAGGAAGATCGGTAAAGTGGTAAAATGCGAGTTGGAAAACGTGATTCACACTACTGACGGCGGCATCATTGAATACAAGGTAAATCGTTTTGTCTTCAATGAATAGCTTGTTGGTATTTGCCCACTCGATCGAGGATTGAAGCTCTTTGGACCACAGTGGGTTTATGTTGAAGCTATACTCGATACGACTACCCAGTATCAAGATAAAAAGTACACAGAAAAATATGTGCCAAACGCGTTTTTGCCATCGTGTAATCCAAAAATAAATAAGATACGCTATCGGAAGTGCGGCAAGAACACCTAATAAGTATAGACTACGCTCACTCCAAAATGGATTACCGCCAAAGTAAATGTTTACAGCTATGAAATTACCTATGAAGAGAGCGGTAACCGTAATTGCTTTGAATTTACTCTCACGATCTTTCTCTGTTATGTATTGAAAGCAATAAAGGCATGTACCCAGAAAGGCCGCAAGTAGGGTCGCAAGTCCAATATTGTTATGAACCATAGATAAGACATATTGAAGCTGATAAGGGGCGTTTTTTCCACCGTGGATTGCGAGCACTTCCTGCGAGCCGGTATATAACTTTCCGAGAAAGGGGAGTAAAAGGATAGCAGTAAGTCCGAGAATTTTCGCATAAGAGATGAATACATGTTTGATTGTTTTGAATACACAGAAATATAAAATGGTGAGTATGAGGTAGATATAGAAAAATGGATATAGTAAAACCTGATGGTTATAAATCGCTCCAGCCAAAAAAAGCCCCCCCAGGAAAGTTAAAAATCCTAGATTTTCTCTTTTTTCAGTAAGGCATTGTCTTAAAATCATCAGAATAACTAAAAGGAACGTCAAAAAGAAAAAAACGGAAGTTCCATTTGGAATAAATTCACCATACAAAAAATGGTTATACGGTACTATTAACCATAGCAGTAAAGAAATATGTACGGCCTTTGGCGAAGGAAGTAATAATTTGGATATGAAGTAAAATGGAAGGACAGATAAGCTCAAAAGGAAGGCTGAGCCTATTTGGAATACCTCCGGGTAAGGGAAGTGTAAGAGATTTAAAATTGATAAAAATGCATGAACATTTATGGCCGGATAGAAAATATCTTTACTTCCTATGATATATTCTTTGATGATCTCAAGGTGATTTACCCAGTCAACTCCATACCCGAAATACCACGGGTAGTGAATCGCCGGAATAACCAAAAGCACGATTGCTCCTATCCATATCGCTAGAAGCAAGCGGTAGTTGTACATTTTATGTTTGAAAGCGGGCCAACTCACTTTTAAACAATCCAGATGACGTATTGAATACACAAGATTTACTATCAAGCCAATGCCCAGAAAGGCAAGTGATAAGGGATAAAAGCTGAAAATAAATTTAGGCAGAATTAATAAAAGAAAAATCGTTGTAATACTCAAGGCAAACGCAAAAAATAACACGAGGTCTGCATCCCAGTTCAACTTTCGCTTACTCAAAAATATCCAGAACCCAGTTGTAAGAGCATTTGAATATACTACTAGAAAAAGTAGTATGAGGATAAGTATAAGAATATGATTCATATTTGAGGTATTATCGGAATGGATAAGGTATGAAAATTAACCAAGCAAAGCGATGTCGTTATTTACCATAATTTCGGCGAGATCGGACATGGACACTTTCGGCTCCCATCCGAGGATTTTTTTCGCCTTCGATGCGTCACCGAGGAGAATATCTACTTCAGCGGGGCGATAAAATTTTGGATTTACTTGCACGAGAAGTGCACCGCTTTTTTTATCGTATCCTTTCTCATTCACTCCTTCGCCGTCCCACCTAACATCAATCCCGATTACCTTGAAGGCGCATTCGACGAAATCCCGCACCGAAGTTGTTTTGCCTGTGGCGAGAACGAATGTATCCGGCTCCTTCGCTTGCATCATGAGGTACATACCTTCCACATATTCTTTTGCGTAACCCCAATCTCTACTTGCGTTTAAATTACCGAGTTCCAGGATATTCTTTTCACCTTTCGACAATTTGGCTACGTGCTGTGTAATTTTTCTGGTCACAAAATGTTTGCCGCGAAGTTCGCTTTCGTGATTGAAAAGTATGCCCGCCACGGAAAATAAATTATAACTCTCTCGGTAATTTATCGTGAGCCAGTGGGAATACAATTTAGAAATGCCATAGGGACTGCGGGGGTAAAATGGTGTTTCCTCGGTCTGTGGGGTCTCTCTCACTTTACCAAACATCTCCGATGTGGAGGCTTGATAAAATTTCGTTTTCGAGCTGAAAGTTTTTATGATATCGAGGATGTAGGCGACACCAAGACTGTTGGTGTGCGTGGTAAGTATGGGAAGTTGAAAACTTGTTTCCACGAAACTTTGTGCGGCGAGATTGTAAAATTCGTCCGGCTTCAATTCTGATATTACGTTGTATAAATTACTGTATTCGATTAAATCGACCTCGACCATCTTCACTTCTTTATCAATCCCCAAAAATTCCAGATTGCCCATGTCGGGGCGTGTAGCCCTCCTGATTCCTCCGTATACTTCATACCCTTTCTGCAACAATAATTGTGCGAGGAAAGGACCGTCCTGACCGGTGATGCCCGTGATGAATGCTTTTTTTGCCATGTATTTCTTCTTAAAAATAATGTGTTTTGCTCACATGCGGAATGTAGCAGATTACCCTTTATAAGGGCAACTGAAATGTTTCACAGATTTCCCCAGTAAATTATTTGAGTATTTTGTTTTAACAACGGATCTTTTTGATTGCATATCAGGTAATTGGATTTGACGACATTTTTATATGTATTTCTAATTTTTTGAAAATTTTGCAGATGTCTTCCCATTACGGTTGAAGCAAGCTTAATTTCTATTGGAGTTAATTCTCCGTCCATATCCAGTACCAAGTCGATTTCCCATAAGTTTTTATTATTGATGTAGTACATTGGCGGTGTGACCGACTCTATATGGTAGAACTGTTTAACAAACTCGGATATGACGAATGTCTCGAAAAGTGGGTCGGCCAAAGGCCCTTTTAGCAACGCTTCCTCGGTTCTTATTCCAGTGAGGTGCGCGACTAATCCCGTATCCAGGAAGTAAATTTTAGGTGATTTTATAAGCCTTTTCCCATTGTTTTTGTAATATGGTTGTAAAAGGTAAATGATGCCGCTTGCATCCAGAATCGATATCCATTTTTTGACTGTTGGAATGGAAGTACCCAGGTCGTTCGCTAAAGAGTTCATATTCAAAATCTGCCCCGTTCTGTTTGCCAGAAGTCTTAAAAATTTTACGAATAGGTTTAGATTGCCGATATCATAAATAACTTTAAGATCTTTTTCGAGATATGTTTGTATATACGATTCATACCAAAGGTTTGTTTGTGTATTTTTCTTTGCGATGATTTCAGGATAAGACCCATTGAGAATTATTGCGGCGAGATTTTTTCTTCCGGAATTTTGTTTTACCATATCATGAAAATATTCCTTCCAATTCTTGAATAGATGTTTTTTCGTTTCAGAAAATGAGAATGGAAGGAGCCTCAGTGTCGCGATCCTTCCCGCAAGTGATTCCGACACGTTTTTCATGACGGAAAATTCTTGAGATCCGGTCAATATCCATTGCCCTGTTTTTCTATTATTATCAATCCTTGATTTGATGTATGGCAATATATTTGGTGCGTTTTGGATTTCATCAATGATGAATGGAGTCGCATGGCTGTCAAGGAAATTTTCAGGGTCATCATTCGCCCAGGTTCTTGCTTCAGGGCTATCCAAGGTTACGAAACTCGCTTTTCCTTTGAACAGATGTTTCAAAAGAGTTGTTTTTCCCGATTGACGCGGGCCGGTTAAGACTATTGCAGGAAAATTTTTACAAGCTTTGACTATGACGGCTGATAATTGACGATCTATAAACATGTGCGACGTGATTAATTACTTCTTTCGATTTTTCTTGGACAATTCTAAACTCACACATTAAAAATGTCCAGACAATCTTTTCTGACTACCAATATAAGTGCCGTTATGACGACGTTATTCGAGAAAAAATCGTTCAATATCCATATTGAAAAAATCCTTCAATTTCATCCCTTGACCACCTATGAGGTAAATTTTATGTGGACGGAATTCTTTAACGAATGTGTTCATGCCTCCTTTAATCGATTCATTTAATCCGCTTTTCACTTCCAAAGCCACTAACTTTTCGTTCTTTTCGAGTACAAAATCCACTTCATCATTTCGCTCGCGCCAATAGTAAACACCTATTTGCGTTCCATAGGCTTTGTTTACAAGATCCGCTCCTACGGCGGACTCGATAAGTCTTCCCCATCGTGAGCCATCATTTTTCCACTCCTTATAAGATAAGCCTGATTGAGCCGTCATAATGGCGGTATTCAATACCTGGAATTTCGGACTCGAAGCCCTTTTTTTATGATAAGAATGGCTTATTTTTTGTATGCCCATAATCAACCCGGCATTTTCGAGAAGCTTGAGATAGTGACTCAAAGTGGTCACATTTCCGACATCCTGTAAAGATCCCAGCATTTTTTGATAAGAAAATATCTGACCTGAATAATGCGCCCCGAGTTCGAGGAGCCTTTTCAATAAGGCGGGTTTCCTTATATCCGTCATTTGCAGAATATCCCGCGAAACCGTGCTTTCAATCAAAGAATCAATTATATAATTGCGCCAACGTGATTCATCCGATATCAGCGATATCGCGCCGGGATAAGCTCCGAAATAAATATACTCCTCCAAATTCAAATTGAACGCCTCATGCATTTCTCCGTATGACCAGTGAGGAAGGTGGGTTTTTTCAAATCGGCCCGCCAAACTTTCGGATAAGCCTTTTTGCATCAAAAGAGAACTCGAGCCGAGTAACAATACCTGAAGTTTTGACTTTTCGATTGTATCTTTGTCCCATAACGCTTTCACAGTATTCGACCAATCTGGAATTTTTTGAACTTCATCCATGATAAGTAATTTTTTGTTTTGAATTTTCGCAGTATACCATTCCTGCTCTATCCAGGCATTACTTCGTGTCGATGCAAAATCAGCGGAGGCGAAATGTGCGGCTTCCCCAAACTCTTCTAAAATCTGTTGGGACATAGTAGTTTTCCCCACTTGCCTGGGACCGACCAATATCTGAATGAACTTGCGGCTTTCTTTCAGTCGCTTTGCGAGCTTCACATACTGGGGTCTTTTAAATGTATTCATTTTACAAAATAGTCACTATATTGACTAAAAATAGTCAATACAATCATATATTAGTTCCACGGATTTAGCAACTAAAGAAATTTAATTACTGACAATACATATCCTCGACTGGACGTATGATCGTATTTCTTGCTATTCTTTTTGTATGAAGAAAATTTCAAAATTCCATCATCAAAAAGCAAATCCGAAAGTCTCGATTGCGATTATAAATTATAATACGAAAGAGCTACTTGCGGGTTGCATTGAAGCGTTGCAAAAATCCACATATCCGAATTTTGAGCTTGTGCTTATAGATCAGGATTCATCCGATGGTTCAGCGGATTTTGTGGAAAAGGAATTTATGATGCGCGAGACACGTGAACTCTCCAAAAAAGTGCGAGTTATCAGTAACAAAAACACCGGTTATGCGGGGGGAGCGAACAAGGCGTACGAAGTGACCAACGGTACATACCTCGTGGTCATGAATCCGGACGTGACGGTGACGAAAGATTATATAAGCCTACTCGTAGATGCATGCGAGAAAGATTCGCGCATAGGTGCGATCACCGGGAAGATACTGAAACCCACGCCCCGCGCACTCGCGTTAGCGAGTAAGCGTCTTTCCTCTACCCATTCTATGTCGAAGGAGCATGTCGATATTATCGATACCACAGGGCTTCTCATCTTCAAAAACCGCCGTGTGGTGGACCGTGGACAAGGGTCTCTCGACAAGGGACAATTCGAAAAAAAAGAAGAGGTGTTTGGGATTTCGGGATGTCTGGCTTTTTATAGGCGTGCCGCGCTGGAGGATATAGCGATACCATGCCTACGGCGCCAATTAACCAATGAAAATGTCATTTTGTCTGGGGAAGGGAGCACTTCTTTCTCATCAGAGAAAGAAGTGTGGGATGCCGATTTCTTCATGTACAAAGAAGATATAGATGTCTCATGGCGGCTGAATTTGCGAGGATGGAAATGTATGTACGAGCCGAAAGCTATTGCATCTCATGCACGTGGTACGCACATTCTCAAGCGCTATACCGATCGTGACGTGCTCGAACATCGTAAATCCGTGTCACCGCTTGCGCGATATTATTCCTACAAAAATCAACATCTGATGCAGGTGAAAAATGAAATTGCCGCCGATGTGGGAAAAGATCTTTGGACACTGATTTTTCGCGAAATTCTGATCTTCGGCTATGTGCTCTTTAGAGAACCACGTACCTTGAAAGCCTTTTTTCATTTTCTTTGGCAGTTGCCCCGTGCGCTACGGAAGCGTCGTTATATTCAGGGACATCGTAAAGTGCAAACCATGAAACGCTTTATCAAAGGTAACCCGAATGACAAGTGCCACACATAAGAATGATCTTCGCGTTTTCTTTTTAACTCTTCAGAGAGTTCTGATATAATTCACCCAAAATCTCACTCATGAATTTCCTTTTCCTTTTTCTCAAAGAAATCCGCCTTCACCACTGGATAAAAAATTTCCTGGTGTTTGCACCGCTTTTTTTTGCAGGACATGTCATGAGTGTCTCCGAATTGAAACTTACGTTTTTACTCTTTCTCGCGTTTTGTTTTCTCGCCAGCGGCATCTATATTTTCAATGATATTCTCGATAAGGATCGCGATGCCCAGCATCCTCACAAGAAGAATCGCCCCATCGCTTCGGGTAAAATGAGTGTGCGGACCGCATTGCTGATTATGTTTATTTTCTTAGTGTGTGTCGCCTATATCTCAATTTATTTCAACCTCAAGACAAATATTCTCCTGGGACTTTATTTTCTCCTGAATCTCAGCTACTCGCTGATCCTTAAGCACATCGCATTGCTCGACATATTTCTCGTGGCGGGATTGTACATCCTTCGTATAAAAGCGGGTGGGGAATTGATAGATGTGCATGTGTCGGAGTGGTTGATTTTGGTGACTCTTTTCCTCGCACTCTTCCTAGTTATCGGCAAACGCCGTGCGGAATTGATCTCGGTATCAAGTGAAAAGACACGTCTTGTGCTGAGAGAATATACCCGTGAATTTCTCGACTATTGTCTGACCGTGGTTGTGGCAGGTACACTGCTTACCTACAGTCTTTACGCGATTTCCGCGAATATACCGTACCTGGTCTATTCCACATTTTTTGTATTTTTTGGCATGTTTCGCTACATGTATGTGATCTATATTTTGGATGGCGGGGAGGCTCCGGAAAAAGTTCTCTATAAGGATCCGTGGATTTTTGCAACAATGATTCTTTGGATCGGTTATGTGTTCATCGTTTTTTATAACGGCGTACTTTGATGTTTCATTCCTTCGAAAATTTAGATCCCACTTGCGTGAAAAACACTCTTATTTTTTTGGATATAGACGGGACGCTACTTTCTGACAATCAAAGACATCCATCACCGGAGGTAAAAAAACAAGTTGCCGCGTTCGCCAAATGCAATCATCTTTGGCTTTGCACGAATAGTGGCAATCATACGAGAAATGAGGCGATTGAAAAAGAAACGGGGATCCCGCTTACGCGTGGTCACCGCAAACCAAGCATAAAAATCCTTGAATACGTAAGGAGCGAAGCGAGTTACGGGTCTTTTGGGTCCCGACCTAGCAAAGCCGAGCTTTTAAATAGGAAGCGAAAACTGCCGATGCTGGTGATCGGTGACAAAGTGATGACGGACGGATTATTTGCATGGCGCATAGGAGCGAAATTTATAAAAGTTAAACGCAAAACAAATCCTACGGATCGTTTGTTTGTACGCATGTACAATCTCTCAGATGATATAATCTATAACCTTCTCAAACCATGGGGTATGTTTACTTGACTATAGCGCTTGTATTGAATGCATTGGCGAATATTTTCGTGAAAATGGGTTCGGGTAATCTTATATATTTCAAAGAATATGGACTTATCGGGGGGCTTCTCAAAAATTATATTTTGATTCTGGGCTGTCTGCTGTTTGCTTTTAATATGGTATTTTACGTACTCGCACTTTCAAAATTGAGTTTATCGGTAGCGTACCCCGTCGCAATGGGGGGGACGTTGATAATAGTGGTGCTGATTTCGTATTTTTTTCTCAAGGAAATTATTACACCTGCGCAACTGGTAGGCATGTCGCTGATATTTGCAGGGGTGGTCTTTTTGACAACAAAATGGTAAATGTCAGAAGTCTGTCACCCTGCAAATTTAACTTGAAAGATTAAACTTGCAGGGTTATAATGAGGTCATGAAAAAAAGAACCCTTGAAAAAACGATACGAAAAGCTGTCCGCACATTCCCATCGGTTGTGATAACCGGGCCAAGGCAATCCGGCAAGACGACCTTGCTTAAGGGCATATTCTCAAAGTCACATGATTTTGTAACTCTCGAAGATCCGGATGTACGTATCAGAGCGAAAGATGATCCTCGCGGCTTCCTCGCACACCATGCTCCACCTGTTATACTTGATGAGGTTCAGTATGTACCTGAATTGCTTTCTTATATAAAAACCGCGATAGATGAAGATAGAAGCCCCGGACAGTGGTTGCTTACCGGATCGCAGAATTTTAGTTTGATGCAAAACGTAAGTCAATCTCTCGCCGGTAGAACGGCGGTACTTTCCCTGCTTCCATTCTCGTATGGTGAGCGTATTGATAGAGGTGACAAGCTCTTATCTGTGAAAGACTGGCTTACATTTCTAAAACGAAAAAATGTCGCTAAAAGACCTAATGGAAAACATTCAGTTGATATCAGTACGCTTATTCTGAGAGGCAATTATCCTGAAATCGCAAGCAATGCACGCGTTGATCGTATGCTGTGGTGCGCTTCGTATATTTCCACGTATCTGGAGAGGGATGTACGCAATCTTGCTCATATAGGGGATCTGACGCAATTTGAAATTTTCTTGAAATTGTGCGCGATGCGCACCGGTCAACTTCTCAACCTTTCCAGTATGGCAAGGGATATAGGAATCAGCGTCACCACGGCCAAAAAATGGCTTTCGATACTTGAAGCCGGTTATATAATTCATCTCCTTTATCCCTACTACAAGAATATAGGTAAACGACTTGTAAAAACGCCAAAGTTATATTTTTGCGATACTGCGCTTGCTACATATTTTTTGGGGCTGCACGAAAAAGGAACTCTGCTTAACAGTCCGCACTTCGGGAGTCTGTTTGAAACATATATAATTAATGATGTACTAAAACGTTTTCTCCATTTTGGAGATTTACCCTCTATGTATTATTTACGTACGCGAGACGATCTTGAAATAGATTTGATTATTGAACTGGGCGGTAAAATCCATTTATTTGAAATCAAAAGTACGATGACCGTGACACCGAAACATATTACCTCACTTAAAAAAATGAAGGATGAATTGGGTGATTTGGTCGCGGGAGCTTATTTGATCGCAAATACTTCGCGAAGAGAATATATCGGTGCCGGAATACAGAGTTTGCCTTTTGCGGAAGTTTTGAGTATATAGATGCATGAGAAATTACAAAATAATTCGTAACATGCTTGAGCATTCGCGCGACAAAAAACACTATCTCGTTACCGGAGGCTCCGGGTTTTTGGGAATAAATCTTGTTCGTTATCTTTTGAAGCGCGGCCATAAGGTTCGTGTGATAGACAAAGAGCCTTTTGATTATCCGGAAAAAGATAAGATAGAACATGTGCTTGGAGATATTCGCGACACGGAAATGATGGATCGCGTGACGGAAGGAATTGATATAGTGGTGCACTGCGCGGCGGCGCTTCCGCTCTACACCAAAGAGGAGATTATGACCACCGATGTTGATGGCTCGCATAATGTAATGGAGGCGGCGCTCATGCATAAAGTTGAACGAGTAATCCACATTTCTTCGACTGCGGTGTACGGCATTCCCGACCATCACCCGCTCAGTGAAACCGACGAATTGATCGGAGTGGGACCATATGGCGAGGCCAAAATCCTCGCGGAACAGATATGCGAAGCATATCGCACCAAAGGGATATGCGTACCCGTGATTCGTCCGAAATCCTTTATCGGACCTGAGCGTCTGGGGGTGTTCGTTCTGCTCTATGATTGGGCGAAAGAGGGGCATAATTTCCCTATGATTGGCAGTGGGAATAACCGCTACCAACTTCTGGATGTGGAGGATCTATGT
>CAYHQD010000020.1:7769-15067 GCA_964358905.1 uncultured Candidatus Peribacteria bacterium | reverse complement strand
CGCAGAAAATAAATTCGAAGCCCTCGCCTCACGCGATGCACTCGTCGAAGTAAGCGGCGCGCTGAATGTAATAGCGGTCAGCCTCATGAAAATCGCAAATGACTTTCGCCTGCTCGGCTCGGGCCCGCGAAGCGGGCTTGGTGAGCTGCACTTACCTGAAAACGAGCCTGGTTCAAGCATCATGCCCGGCAAAGTAAATCCTACACAATGTGAAGCGCTCACCATGATCTGCGCACAAGTGATTGGCAACCACACCACCCTGACCATCAGCGGAGCTAGTGGCAACTTCGAACTCAACGTCTTCATGCCAGTCATGGCATACAACCTGCTCCAATCAATTCGCCTACTAGCAGACGGCTCTGCCAGTTTCACGAAAAATTGTGTCATCGGAATCACGGCAAACGAAGAACGTATTGCCGAACTCCTGGGAAATTCTCTCATGCTCGTCACCGCCCTCTCACCACACATCGGCTACGACCACACCGCCAAAATAGCCAAATACGCGCACGAAAAAGGTCTCTCCCTTAGAGACTCCGCAGTTAAATCGGGCTTGGTAACGGACACACAATTTACGGAATGGGTAAGGCCTGAAAAGATGGTATGACCGAAAAAAACGCCTCCTCACTCATTATCATTTGAGTTGACAAATTCTTTCTTTCACGTACTATTTGGACAAATAGTGGTTTTATGTTATAATAAGCTATCTTTACTTTATGACACACGTTCCACCAGAGCAAGGCGTTGCAATTACCGATGCCAAACCGGCACAAGACCCGGAAACAGCTGAAACTTTACCAGCAGTACGAGCAGTCGCTGGGCCGGAAACAACAGAGCCAACCCCTGCAAGCACATCATTCACACTGGTTACCGTAAAAACGAGAGAAGAAATCGAACGGGAATTGGATTCTTCCGATATTCCACATCTGCGAAAAGCACGTACTCTTATCGCAAGATACAGCAAAAAGACCGAGGATAAAGCAACCGATCCCATTATCACATGGAATGAATGCTTGAACGAAAGCGGAGAAATTTACTTCGAAAAAGTGTGCGTATTGCTCAAAGGACAAAAAAGGAAATTCGCTCCGGAATTCAACCTCGCACTTTCCGATAATCCGGTACACGACGGGCCGTTCGGACTCGGTATTTTCGTACCAATCGATGCGCAACGCGGGAAAGAGGCATCCGACATGGAACAAAACTTGGAATGGACTTTCGACATACTGCTCGAAGAATGCAAATGCCCTGAAGATGTGCGAGACAATATAAAACGGAAATTAATCGAAAGATTTCAACGCAATCTCACCGTACTGCGTCAAAACCACCTGGAGGTGCGATTCAATGAGAAAGGAATAACGCTCGCGAAGATCAAAAGAGCGTTTTTGAAAGCAAAAGCGGGAAAGTCGAGAATACATCAAACCGCGAAAGAAAAATGCGAACGCATCATACAAATGACATCCGGCGACATACCGGAATCGTATTTCGGCGCGGCGCATAAAGACTCAACGATTCAACTGCTTGTGTTTCTACACCATATCGGAATGATAGACATAAGAACAATGCCGGAAGATGACATACTGCATCTCTTAAGAGAATTGGGCGAAGCAAGAGTGGATGCCATAGCATTCTTGCACGAGGGAGAAAACCTCTTCAGTAGAATGCAACGCGGCATGCTAAAAACAGTTTTGAACACGGAAAACGACACAACCGAAGTGCCACTCGACACCCTCGACCTACTCGAACAGCTGAAAAATCTCAACCTATATGAACTGGTCGCATACGCATTTGACGAAGATAACCGCATGGAATGGAGATCACAGGCGGCAAGCATTGCATTCATAAGATTCAAATTGCTCAATATCACGCGCAATGCACAATACGCACACGCTCCCGAAGTGGCACACCGCCTGCGCGACGTATTTACGGATGCTGAAACGAAGCCTTCCGAACAATTGTGGCAATACGACCGCACCGGCCAACTGCATATAAAAGGGCATGTAATATATTCGAACGAAACCCATGACTACTCTCTCGAGAAAGAAAAAGTCGGTTTCAATAATCCGGAGACATTGGACTTTCGCCGATGGACATCGCCTCTCTCCAATCGGGTATACGACATACGCCTCGTGGATGGATCGCAAAAAAGCGAATTCGCCATATTACTCAAAATTCTGCTCAAAAATTCCGAAGGCGAGCCTTCGGCGCTTTATGACCTCGTAAGGCAAACGGTGGTGTTTGCGGAAGCCGATTTCGAAGACCCGGAAGTACGCAAAGATGTGTATTATTTCTTGTTTTGCATAGGAGAACGATATGGATTGAAACCTGCCACTGAAACTATTGATTGGACAAATCATAATGCGGAAACCATATATAGAAAGTGACTGCAACGAACGACCATGTAAAGGCTCATAAAAGAAGATGCGAGAGAAAATGCAGATGGTAATCGAACGGGGTATTTCACCATCGAGGATAAAAGCGCCGGCAATAAAAACGGACGCAGTAAAGTGGATGACATAAAACTCGTGGGAAGAGACCCTAGGTACGGCACCGGAATGGAAGTGCAGGCTCTTACCTTGGAACAATACGCAAAAGGCATGTCAGTCAACGCGCCGGAAAGTCATATAAATTATGAATATCGCAGAGTGCTGGATGTGATGGAAACCATATACCCTCCTCATGCGTTTCCCGAAACATGGCTTATTATCAGACTTATACGCACCACGATGAAACAGCGCGAAATACAATATGAAAAAGGAGAAATCAGCCGGGTATTCGGCGAGCTTGCGCGCGACCTGAAGGGACGGCCACAATCACCCAAGCAATACGAGAAATTCAAATCGGATGTTGTGAATCCGCTTATAGCGATACGAAAAAAAATGGACGCAATGATTGGAGACATAGGCGAGGATATGGCGAACGATAAAGCTCTATTACTCGCTCGAATAAACGCCACACAAACGAAAAAACGCAGGGCGTAATCAGATACCGAATAACTCCTCCGCATTCCTCGCCGTCAGCTCCGCCGCTTCTTCAACGGTCATACCCCGCACGCGGGCAAGTTCTTTCGCGGTTTCTAGCACAAACGAAGGTTCGTTATCCTGACCCCTGTGGGACTGCGGAGTTAAGTATGGACAATCGGTCTCGATGAGTATTTTATCAGTCGGAGCGACTCGCGCCACCTCACGAAGATATTCATTTTTAGGATAGGTGATAATACCGGAAAAAGAGATGTGATAGCCGACCGCCCATACTTTTTTAGCAAATTCCAAATTATAGGAAAAACAATGGAAGATCGCCTTTTTCACACCTACTTCGCGTAACACGCGAAGCGCATTTATTCCTGACGGTCCAACTGCGCCAGGATCCGATTTATTCTCCATCTCGGCCTTTGAACTCACCATGCCTTTATCTCGGGAATGAATAATAACCGGTACATTCAATTCCTTCGCAAGCTCCGCCTGCTTTCGCAAACCGGCCAACTGCACTTCTTCCGAAAATGCCATGTGGTAATAATCCAGCCCTGTTTCGCCTATGGCAACCGCGCGCTTTGCGCGTATGTGTTCCTCAAAAAGCCCAATCACCTCATCATTCAACTGATCGACACACGTGGGATGCACCCCGACCGTAGCGAAATACTTTTCGTGGCGGAGGGCGAATTCCACAGCCCTTTGACTCGACTCCGGATCACAACCCACGAGAATCATTTTATCGCCTCCCGCCTCACGATAATTACTCTCTTTTTCCTCACGAGACTGATCAAAAAATGAAAATTGGAGATGAGAATGTGTGTCGATCAAACGTATTTTTTGCGTCATAAAAGGGAAACAAATATCGTATACCACCTATTTCTAACACATGAGAAAAAATTATAAAATACAAACCCCTTTCTTTTTTTACAAAGCCTGATTATATGTAATCAAAGTAAAAGAAGACGCATGAAACAGATTCATGTCACAATCAGGCGAAAAAAGGAGAGCTACCCAATCGTTATCGAAAACGAAGTAAGTAAGAAATTGCCCGCGCTTTTGAAGAAAAATCATAAGTATACTTCCTACGTCATCCTCACTGATACAAATGTACAAGAACTCTATGCAAGAGAGTTTGAAAATCGCATGCGTCACGAGGGCCTCGATATCGTTTCAATTGTCATACCTGCTGGCGAAAAGTCCAAAAAACTAAGTACCGTGGAAAAAATTCTCGACAAACTTCACGGTGAAAAGCTCGAAAAAGACACCTGCATGCTTTGTATGGGAGGAGGAGTGATAGGGGACATGGGCGGTTTTGCCGCCTCTCTGTATCTGCGCGGAATAGACTTCATCCACATACCGACCACCCTGCTCGCTCAAGTGGACGCGAGCATCGGCGGCAAAACCGGCGTAAACACGGCATTCGGCAAAAACCTGATCGGCACCATTACTCAACCAAAAGCCGTCTATATTGATCCCGTCTTTCTTACCACTTTACCTAATAAAGAATTTACAAGCGGCATGGCGGAAGTCATAAAGACCGCAATCATTGGTGACAAAACTCTATATCGCTTACTTCACACCGCACGAAGCGAAATTCAAAAGCGCGACATCGATACCCTCAAAAACATCATAGAACGAACTGCGCGCCTAAAGGCGCGCATAGTCTCAAAAAATCCGCACGAATCCGGTCTGCGCATGATTCTCAACTACGGACATACCCTCGGCCACGCCATCGAAAAAGTCTCACATTATAAAATACCCCACGGGTATGCCGTTGCCATAGGGATACATTTGGTCAATACCATGGCGGTAAAAAAAGGCATGCTCTCTTCAAAACGCGCTATCGAGATTAAGAAGCTGATCACCTCATATAAACTCCCAACCTCCCTTCCATCCGACCTTTCATATGACGAAATCCTCGAACACACCGTATACGACAAGAAAAAACGCCGCGGCCAAGTGAATTGGATAGCCGTCTCTGATATCGGAGAACCGCATATCATCCACTTTTAATACCAGCTTCGACCTGTCGAAGGCTTCTTTCCGACTTCACATCACACACATGAATACAATTCAAATCAATCCGATCACCTCCACGCACTTTAGTGCGGCATCCTCTCTCTCCCCCGCCACGATCATCGTCCCGGGTTCAAAGAGTTTTACGAACAGAGCCCTGCTTGCCGCCGCACTCGCGCAGGGCAAAAGCACCTTACACCACGTGCTCATAAGCGATGATACAAAGGTGATGATTGAAGCCCTCAAAGCGTTAGGTGTCAAAATTGTCGAAAAAGGCGATGTGCTCGAAGTATACGGTTGCAAAGGCGTCTTCAAAAAGCCTTCAAAAGAACTATATTTTGAAAACGCGGGTACCGCTATCCGATTCATGACCGGCATACTCGCCCTGCAAAAATTCGAGTCCATCGTCACGGGTAATGCACGCATGAAAAACCGCCCCATCAAGGATCTCGTAGATGCGCTCAGACAAGGCGGCGCAAATATAGAATATCTCGGCACCGAAGGATACCCTCCTCTTCTCATCAAAGGGGGCTATAAAGGCGGCAAAGTCACGATCAAAGGGAAAGAAAGTTCACAGTATGTTTCCAGTCTTCTTCTCGCCAGTCCATATACCGCGAAACCCACAGACATCACCATAGAAGACGCCCTCGCTTCAAAACCCTACATCGACATGACCCTGCAAACGATGAAAGCCTTCGGCGTGAGCAAAGGATCGCGCTCGGGCTACAAACGATTCATAATAGCAAATAAGACTATGTACAAATCCACAGACTACCACGTCGAGGCGGACGCCTCTTCCGCAAGTTATTTTTTTGCCCTCGCCGCTCTGCATCATACAGCCATCCGCGTCGCCAACGCGACCTACCCTTCCATGCAAGGTGACATCAAATTTATAGATCTGCTGGCCAAAGCCGGTTGCAAAGTCAAAGTGGAAAAGGGTAAAGGCGTCCTCGTGGAATGCCCGGAGAAATTGAAATTGATCGGTGCCATAGACATGAACACGATGCCAGATGTAGCCCTCACCATGGCCGTAATCGCCGCATTCACCGAAGGCAAAACCCGCCTCCTCAATATCCCGAATCTCCGCGTCAAGGAATGCGACCGCATCCTCGCCATGACCAATGAATTAAACAAAATCAACTGCAAAGCCCGTCAAATGGCGGCTGGTATTGAAATCAAAGGCCACCCGCACAAATATCACGGAGCTGAAATTGAAACCTACGACGATCATCGTATCGCCATGTGTTTCGCGCTGATCGGGACTGTAGTACCGGGTATTATTATCAAAGATCCGGAATGTGTGAGTAAGACCTATCCTCACTTCTGGGACGACCTGAAAGCAATCGGTGTCAAATTCAGCACTCACGGGTAAAAAATATTTCTCTTCACCATGAAAAAAACGAACATCATATTTATCGGCATGAGCGGTTCGGGAAAAACGACCATTGGCAAAAAAATCGCCAAAATACTATCGTACAATTTTTTTGATCTTGATAAGGAAGTGGAGCTGGCATTGAACAAATCTATTACTCACACTGTCGAGGAAAAAGGCTGGGACTTTTTTCGGCATAAAGAAGCCGAAATATGCAAGTTGATTAGTCAAAAGGAAAACGCGGTGATAGCCGCCGGAGGCGGCACCGTTCTCAATCAAAAAAACGTTACAAATATGAAGAAAAACGGATTCATCATCCTGCTTCTCACCACTCCTGAAATACTCATCAAACGAAGATCAAACCATCCCAAAAAATCCCACCGCCCCCCTCTCCATTATAAAAACTTGGCAAAAGAAATTAAGTCCATATGGAAAGAACGTGAAAAAAAATATTTCGCCGCCGCCGACCTGATATACCAAGTGGATGATAGCGAACCCGTCAAGGTCAGCGTGGAAAACGTAATGAAACTCCTTGGGGAAAAACGAATTTTGTGCTAAAATAAAGGGATATAAAAAAGCGCATGTCCCGATTTTGTTTCCAATCCGATTTTCAAGACAATAAACTTTATAGATTTATAGTATTTGAGGCGGCAGCTGATTCGCCTGATAAAAACCAAGAGAGTACAGGTGAAAGAAATGATGCGATAGACGACCAACCTTCCGCGGAAGCCTTGAAAGAGCTTGTGGAGATTTCAAGACTACGAGAAAAAGTGAAGAATACCGCAGGTGTACAAATCGACAGAATTTCGGATAATTTCGAATTCCTCGCGGAACGACTGCGCGACCTAAATCCCAAAGACGACGTAGAAGCGGCCTTTTTATGGCTTGGGCTCAATCAAGGTGTCATAAAGCCCAATGTACCCGTGGACATCGAACAGCTCTAC
>CAYHQD010000020.1:0-7759 GCA_964358905.1 uncultured Candidatus Peribacteria bacterium | reverse complement strand
CATCGATGACATCGAAAAAAACAAAATCGCCATCGATGCGAAAGAAATAAAAGTATTCAAAAATATTAATGATAAAAAGGAAATCGCTACCAAGGACTTCACACGTGATGAGAAAGGACTTACATTAGCCATAGCGGAATTAAAGAAAGTAAAAAAAGGCGAAAAAGTGGACGACAAAAATACAGAAATCGCAGACTGGCTCGCACAGGGAGCCACCATCCCCGCGCACCTCGACACATTGGTGAATGAAAAAGAGGCGGACATCGATGCACTCAAAAAGAATTTCGACCTGCTCGGGAAAATACAGGGATCTATGCCCTATATGTGGATACCCGCTTCGGAATTTAAACTCGAAAACGACAAACTACCGGAATTTGCGAAAACCAAAACTGAAAACTGGTACTTCAGCTACTTCAATGGAGAATACTACGCCCGCACGATGATTCTGTTGGGAAATGATAAAGGGGGAAAACTCACACAGGATGAATTCTATAAATTCGACGAATCGGAAGCAAACGGTTGGGAATCGCTCGAACGAGCACCGCAACTCGTATTCGCCCTGGATCCACTATACCGTAAGCAGGGAGGCACTTACCTACCGGACCAAAAAGTCATAGAAAAAGCGGAACAACTGGGAATGGACCCTCGCATGGTACTGTCACATACGTTGAACATGATGAGCGCAAATGGAGATCTGGACCCCGCATTTTTCAATGCTATCACCGCAGTGGAGAACCGAATCCCTATCCCTTTTCCAAAACTCGATAAACTCAAAATCAAACTGGATGAAGCAAATGTGGCGAATTCCATCAGCCAACTGGAAGCCGAGATGTACCGTGCATATACGCAGTGGTTCCCGGGTATTAAGCCAGATGCGGCGAAATGGCTTGCAAAAAACATAGCCGAAGCAACTTTGGTCACCATAAAACAAAATGGTAAAGACACCAAAGGTCGCACAATAGACAACGAACACACCTACGAAATCTCATGCGAAATTTTAGACGACATCGTCGCCATCGCAAACCCTGAGCGATTCAAGGTGGATAGAGAGGTGTCGCAGGAAGCAATCGAACATTTGGCCGAATTGGACGAGTGGAAAATAAAAATAAAAGATATTCTTATAAGTAAAGCTTCGTTTCTCGGTCCATTCGGTGCCGAACTCATCGCAGGTTTACTCGATGCGACATTAAGTGAAGTATGGGGAGATATCGAGCTCATGAGCGAAGAATGGGCGGATATGGAAACCAAACGTGGGACTGACATAACCTTCATGGGATTCATGGGCGCAAAAATCGCCGAGACACTCAAAACCTCTATGGCGGAAGGAAAAACTTCACCCGAAGGAGAGGAAGGTAACGCGGGTAAACCAAAAAGCTGGTTCGACCGTCTCTTCGAACGTGGATCATCGGCTAAAATGGCAATTGGCGCAGGTTTATTGATTGAAAAAGGACATAAAGACACGGCAAAAGAAAAAGCGAGTGAGGAAGCACAAAAACGTGTAGTCGCGGCCGCCGCTACTTATGACTCCGCGCAAGAAGATGACACGGACGAACAAGAGCAACAAAATAGAATTAATCAACTGGCAGAGGATGCGGGATTCAAAATTGATGATCTTTATAAAAAACCGATACTTCAAAATGACACATACACGGTAGATAAAAATAAAAAACTTTTAGTTGATTTTCAACTGTTTGAAGGCGACACTTCGGTGAAATTAAATAATAATCAACAAGAATCATCGTCAGGATCCGATATGACGAACAAAATCGATACTTTTCTCACGACAAACAATCGAAAAGATAATGGTGGAAACGTAGTATTGGAAGCGGGAGATTCAATTACCGCAGGAGCGAATGGCAAAATCACCTTCAGTTCAGTTGAACTCGTAAATGAGGCCTAAAATAATTTCCTCCAAACACTCCATCTAGAAAAAGTGTTCGTCCGAACACTTTCGCCATTAACTGGGGGCTCAAATAAGCTATTTTGATTTTTAAAAATGCCATAATGAATGTTCATAGACAGAGTTATCCCTACGCACTTAAAGAACACTGAATAGATCACGTCTTTACTTAGAAAAGAAACGGACTAGAGTATGCACGACATACTTTCATCATGATCAAAACGGACATTCTCATCATCGGCTCGGGGATTGCGGGACTGAATTTTGCACTGCAAGCAGCTCAGTTCGGTGATGTACTTATCGTGACCAAAAAACGTACCGTCAATTCATCCACGAATTTCGCACAGGGAGGTATCGCCGCCGTGCTCGACAAGACCGATCACTTCGAAGAGCATGTAAAAGACACTCTGGAAGCGGGATGTTATCACAACAAAAAATCAGCCGTGGAATGTATGGTGAAAAAAGGGCCTGCGGCCATCGAGCGGCTACTGAATTACGGAGTGCGTTTCGCACAATCGCAAGGGAAGTTACTGCTCACAAAAGAAGGAGGACATCATGCCCGTCGCATCGCATTCGTGGGAGATTATACCGGGCAGGAAATTGAACGCGCATTAATCGAAAATGTAAAAAAACATCCGCACATTCGTATTTTGGAACACACCACCGCACTGGATTTGATTTTGAGAACAGATGGCGGTGCCGCAGGCATTTACGCGATAAAAAATAAGAAAATCGAAACAATTCTGAGCCGCTTCACCGTCATAGCCACAGGGGGCATCGGGCAACTGTACAAATACACAACCAATCCATCTATCTCCACAGGTGACGGACTTGCGATGGGAATTCGGTCGAGCATCCCGACGAAAGATCTCGAATTTATTCAGTTTCATCCCACGGCGTTTCACGGCACGCGCGGAGGCGCGTTTCTGCTTTCGGAAGCACTGCGAGGAGAAGGAGCGATCTTGCGAAACGCAAAAGGCGAGAAATTCATGGAGCACCTACATCCGTTAAAAGACTTGGCGCCGCGCGACGTAGTCGCGCGCGCCATATACTCAGAGCTGAAACACGGACACGTGTTTCTCGATATGCGTCATCAAAAAATCACTCATCTCAAACTCCGCTTCCCCACTATTTACACAACCCTCAAGCGATATGGCTATGACCTTGGCAAAGATTTAATCCCCATCGCACCGGCTACTCATTATTCTTGTGGAGGTCTCACCACAGACCTTAAAGGAAGGACTTGTATAAAAAATGTATACGCATTTGGCGAAGTCGCTTATACCGGAGTCCATGGCGCCAATCGCCTCGCTTCCAACTCCCTTCTCGAAGCTCTCGTATTCAGCATGAAAATAAGTAACGATATGAAAACCGCAATGTCAAAAAAACAAAAAATCACTCTTCAAAATTCAAAATCATACCTACCTCCCATTACTTCACCGATTTACAAAACACTTTCCCCTGAAAAACTTCGCACCATCTCTTTCCTTCGCCGCGAATTAAAAAAGATCATGTGGAACCATGCAGGCATAGTACGTACGAAAAAGGGAATGCAACAAGGTTGTATCGCATTGAAAAACCTCGAGCATCGACTAGATAACCTCGTGCCACAGACAGTGACGAACGAACAGCTCACCGAACTGCGCAATATGCTTCTCGTCAGCAAAACAATTCTCACCGCCGCACGTAAACGGGGAAAAAGTCTTGGGGCGCATTATATAGAGCCCTCCGAAAGCATCTTTGACTGATCTTCCATGCGCAGTGCATCCAACACATCCTGCAAATCACCATCCATAATCGTACCGATATTGCTCCAACTTTGCTTAATACGGTGATCGGTAATTCTATCTTGCGGGAAATTATAGGTACGGATTTTTTCGGAGCGATCCCCCGAACCGATCTGGCTAAGACGCTCTGCGCCCCTCTCCGCCGCACGTTTCCCGATCTCCAAGGCATACAAACGTGAACGTAAAATCCCCATCGCCTTCACCTTATTTTTCAACTGCGATTTCTCATCCTGACAACTGACGATCAGCCCCGTGGGCAGATGCGTAATACGCACCGCGGAATCGGTCGTATTGACACTTTGACCTCCAGGCCCGGAAGAACGAAATACATCTATGCGAATATCCTTGTCGCTGATCTGTAAATCCACTTCCTCCGCCTCAGGCAATACCGCCACCGATGCGGTGGATGTATGGATTCTCCCCTGATTCTCAGTAACCGGCACACGCTGTACGCGATGCACGCCGGATTCATACTTCATCACACCATAGGCGTTTGCACCCACAACCTTAAAAATCAACTCCTTGATCCCCTGCTCCGCCTCGCTTTTATCCAAAATCTCAATTTTCATCCCCTGATTTTCGAGATATTTCATATACATGCGTCCCAACTCCTCGCCGAAAAGCGAAGCCTCCGTCCCTCCCGCCCCCGCACGTATTTCCACGATACAGTTTTTCGCATCTTCCGGGTCTTTCGGAAGTAACTCCACTTTCAACTTCTCCTCGATCTTCGGCAATTTTCCTTTCGCCGCATTAAACTGCTCTTTCGCCAACTCCAGCATATCACTATCGATCGTCTCCGCCAGCATATCCTGCGCCTCATTCATTTCATGTTCCACTTTTTTTAATTCTCGAAAAAGTTCCACCGCCTTTTCCAGCTGATTACGTCGCCGCACCAATTTTTGGTACCTCGGCTGATCGGCAATCACCGCCATATCGGACATTTCAGTTTCCAGAGCAACATATTCCTCTTCAAGTTTTTGCAATTTTTCTTTCATACGCGCAGTTTACGGATTCGCATTTGGATTTTCAAGCCTTACCACCCTATCTCGCCCCGCAAGATCTTTAAAAAGGGTAAAATCGTATTCGGGGAGAAGTTTATGGCATAATTTTTTCATTCGTGAACCCTGGTCACATCCGATTTCCAGCAAGACGTAAGTCGGCTGCATTTTCTTCTCGATCAACTGACGAAACAACTCGGCATACAACGCCAAACCGTCTTCCTTTGCAAAAAGCGCCACATGCGGCTCATATTCCCTCACAGATAACTGCACATCTGGATCATTTTCAGCGATATACGGTAAATTCGCAACAAGAATATCACAGGATTTTTTATCACCTTCCACCACTTCGAGCAAATCACTTTCTTTCAAAGTCACGGTATCGGTCACACAATGCAAAACGACATTTTTACGTGCCACCTTCAACGCTTCCTTACTTTTTTCCAAACCGAGAATAGCTAAAGTCTGCCCGGACATATTTTTTGCCACCGCCACCGAAACACACCCTGACCCAACTCCCACCTCAATCATTTTTATTTTGGAGTAATTACACTTTGCGCATTTATTCCGCTTTATACACTCAAGGGACTTTTCTACAAGCAGTTCGGTTTCGGGACGAGGAATAAGCACACGCTCATCCACATAAAATTCCAAGCCATAAAATTCTTTTTTCTTTCGAATATATGCAAGCGGATAATCCACACGCAATTTTTTCATATCTCCCGCAATACGCTTTACTATACCCACGGGCACACATAAGTCGCGCTTCAAAAAAAGTTCAGACTGGCTTAGGAGAAGATAATCACACAGCAAAACTTCCACTTCTCGTAAAAGACCATATACTTTCGCATCATCAAGAATCTGTACAACTTTTTTATTCATACAAAAGCGCCTACCGTTTATGATAAAAATGTGATGCGGTTTCAGCAATGCTCCTACGTATCAGGTCGGCATCCAATCCATAAGCCACGGCCAACTGATCTTTTTTATACTCCCACACCTTCTCAATAACTTCCTTGAAATCTATCTCCGTCTTACCGTCTCGCCAAGACGACCTCACGCAGGCATCCACTCCATCCACGAGCATGACCACAACTTCCTCGATAGTCGCCGGCTGAGGCCCGTCATAATAAAAACTTTGCCCATCTTGCAACGCACCACATGCAAACGCCTTACTCGTCCCATGGTGGGAAAACATAAAATTGATAATCTCCTGGGGCAAATTATACTTGCGCGCAAGCTTCTCACTCTCATGCGGATGACGCACAATAGTCGCCCGATTTTTCATAAAATCCTCATGTCGCGCCTCTTCTTTGTTCTCTATATAGAGCTCCGGAGCGACCACTTTGCCAATATCATGAAAATACGCACCAGCAAGCGCCAAAAACGGATCACCCACCTTCAAATCTTCCACCACGGCAAAACTGATATGCGCCACAGCAATACTGTGGAAGTACGTTCCTGGTGCTCGCACACGCAATTCCGAAAGCAGAGGGTGCGATAAATCCGCATAAGCTTTGTATACAGACATGGTTAACTGTAAAACTGCTTCTTTTTATTATCAGCGCGATGTTTTTCGCGGATCAAAGCCGCTTGCCTCACCAGTCTTCGCGTCCCCTTCTTCACACGATAACGCGTAGCACGCGATTTTTGAACAATGCGCGATTTTTGAATGCGCTTATTAAATTCATTCACCAACTTGTCATCCGACTGCCCCACTTTTTTTACTGCATAGACTCCCATAAATAATTCACCTCCTTTTAATTAAAAAATACATGCGCGGGGATATTAAAGAATAGCGTCAGGAAAGTCAACGAAGTTCTCGCTTCGTAAATAATTGACAAAACCGCCCCATGTAGTTCATAATCGTATCTTATTTTAGGCACATCCATGCCAGCTCAACTCGAAGCCATCGAACTCATCAAAACCGAAGGACGGCAAACAGCGGTAATAAACCGTGGACAATTTTTTGAATTTGTACAAGCGGTAAAGCAATCACCCGGAGAAGGCTTCAGACCCCTTAATTATGAAGATATTGCAAATGCAATAGGTATAACTCGGGAGCATTTATTGAATGCGCTCGGCATACGTATGAAACCAAGGATAAGAGAAAAAAGTACAGTACATATCCCGCAAACGGCACTCGACGCACTAAATCGATTGCCACAGGAAATACAATCGGGTGAAGTTGACACCATGGTGAATTTCGATGAAGGAAAAATAGACATGCTAAAGGGATTTACACAGGCGATACAAGTCGAAGTTTTAAAACGCTACAGCAAGGGCCTGACAGTAAAAGAGATTGAACGGCTCGCGCAAATTCCAAGCCACCGATTGGAGCAATTTTACAAAAACGGCCAGAACCGGCTCCAGTTTCGTTCTCTCTCACGCGGAGACGTGGAACACTTGAGAAGTCTATGGGACTTGATAGTATCGGATCGCCTCGCCTTTACCGATGCCCGCAATCATTGCGGCGAAAAGGAAACGAGAAACGATTTCAAACTTATCGTTTCTCAAGAAGTATGTGAACTAATCCATTGGCTGACGACCTATGGTCACGTGACCATTGCCGGCCTTTCTCAACATCTGGGTCTCAAAGAACAAAAACTCGCTCAGGTATTGAGTGATCTGGAAAGAAGACGTACCTCCAACAAAACCGGAGAGTGTAAAATAAATCACCCGCGGTTGGACTGCGAAGTCTTGCTCAAACTGGCGGCAAGTATCACAGATCTGCATGGAATACTTTCAGATAGACAACAAGAGGGGACAATGACCGAATTGGAAATACCAAATATAAAAAAAGCACTGCAAGAATTCGAACCGCTCAAAAACGCCCTCGATGAATTAATACGCATCGCCACACTCGAGAAACAGCGCAAATACACCGGCAACAGGCCGGATGCGGCATAACGGTTTCACGAAAAGACTAATCTCGGAGCACCACGCTTACCATTTCGTACGCTTCGTCGCTCACGGGATAGAGTTCGCCGTCGAATTCCAGGAGAAGTGCGCAATCAATCTCATCGCCTAGGTCCACCTCGAATATATACACGTTTTTATCTTCGTGGCGCAGG
>CAYHQD010000019.1:0-15694 GCA_964358905.1 uncultured Candidatus Peribacteria bacterium | reverse complement strand
ATTCCGAAAGGCGCGCTTGAAGCAGAGAAAGTTGATCGTCACCTCGCTGCGCATTCAGTTGTAGGCGACGGTCAACTGCTTTACATCTATGAGCCGTCGGATATTGCAATTGTGAATGCGCTTGTGCCAAAACATCTCAACTTCCAGTTGTGGCGCTCGCTGTTGGAAAGCAACGCTGCCGAAGAAGGGGCTCGCATGGCAGCAATGGAGAACGCAACAGTCAACGCTACTGAACTTATTTCAACGTTGCAACTCTCATACAACAAAGCGCGGTTAAAAGCCATACGTAATGTTTGGGCGCCGCGCGGCGCGCGGCGCTCCGCGAAGACCCCGATGTAGTCCTCGTCGGTGAAATGCGCGATCTGGAAACTATCGCACTCGCCGTCACCGCGGCGGAGACGGGACACTTGGTATTCGCCACTCTCCACACTTCCGGCGCACCAAATACGATCGATCGTATCATAGACGTATTTCCGCCAAACCAGCAGTCGCAGATCAAGACACAACTCGCGATGAGTTTAAAAGCGGTCATCTGGCAAAAATTGATACACACAGCCGACGAAAAATCACGCATCAGCGCATTGGAAATCATGATGAATACGGGGGCAATTGCCAACCTCATTCGCAAAGGCATGACGCATCAGATCTACTCCACGATGGAAACCGGCATGCGCGACGGCATGCAGACCATGGCAATGGCACTCCGCGACCTCGTCAACGCAGGCCTCATCACGAAAGAACAAGCGAGCTTCCACCTGGGAGAAATAGTCCAAGGCAACAACGATTCGAACTAAACCTCAATATAAATGTTCACAAAAAAACTCCTTCTTACAATTTGGATACCGACTCTCATACTTGTCATCCAACTTACGCCTCACACGGCCTATGCGGAAGATGCACCAATCCCAGATTCTATTCAAGAACAAGAACAGGAGGAACATGAAAGAGCTCTTAGTGAATGTGCCGGAGATGCAAGTTGTAGAGAGCGGGCAAATAGAGACCATACTGAGCGACAGGAAAATAACCAAGAAACTGCAAATAGAAATGCCGAAGAGGCGGCAACTGAAGGAGAAAGTCCGTCCGTCCCCGATGCAGTCCAACAACAGGAACAGGAAGACTATGAAAGAGCTCTCAGCGAATGTGAAGACGCGGCTTGTATAGAGCAAGCGGATAATGACCATGCCGAAAGACAAACTCAAAATCAAGAGAGGGCAAATAGTCAGGCGGCAGAATCTGCCGGCATACAATTCGACACGGCCGCAGATGAAAGCATAAATGTACGAGAGACACTCCGTACAAGCGAACAAGATCTCACGTATTTTACAAACTCGGATGGTGACCCAAACACTTCACCGGTGCAAGAAGTAATCATAAGAGTGATCAATTATATGCTGAGCATCATAGGATCGATATCACTCTTGCTTATCGTCATCGCTGGAGTCATGATGATCACCAGTCCGGCAAATGAAGAACAACGCACGCAAGCAACTGAGATTATCAAAGCCTCAGTCATAGGACTTATCCTCGCATTTTCTTCGTTCATAATCGTCAATTTCGTCATGGGACTTTTCTTCTAACGCATTTATGAAACTATTCACCCACATCGTCGAATCCATCCACCAAATCGGTAGACCGGTCAGCTATCTCTTGTTTCTCTTGATAAGCATACTGGTGTCACCCCTTGGTGCATTGGCCGCCACCACCGATCCCTGCGGTACTGGCAGTATCAGCGTAGACCTAAATGAACCTCTCGGCGACTGTGCGAAAATTCAATCCGACACGGCGATAGGATTCATACTGCAATATGTGAAAGTGATGTACGTATACGGAGCAAGCACAGTCGGCATCATCTGCGTTCTTGTTATCGCTCTCAGCGGTATGCAATACGCATTCGATTCCGAATCCGCCGATGCCGCAAAGAAACGTATCGTCAACGCGTTGAGCGGACTCGCAGTACTCTTTCTTTCCGCCGTATTCTTGTACGTCATAAATCCTAATTTCTTCAAAATTAACTGACGCATCATGTTTTCCACGATACAAAAAAAATCTGTGAGCTGCAAAATACATGTTATCGTCATGGCATATTTTGTACTCGTTTTTTCTTTTTCATCAATTGTGCCATTCGCATTTGCGGAAGATGCTCCGCCCGAACCATGCACGACACAAACCGAGGATCAATCTTGCGTCATTCCTCCGCGCATTCCAAAACCCGACCTCCTCCCGGGACCAAGCGCCTTCGAAGACACGGGAAATGTCCACGAACGATACTTTCTCACCGACCTCATCCCAACACTCGTACGCAGCGGAATTAATTTACTCGGAGGTCTTACCGTGGTTGCACTTATGTATGGCGGCATCCAATATATCATCGCCTATGGTGATGATACCAAAAGCGAAAATGCAAAAAAGACGATCCAATACGCACTCATCGGACTCCTAATCGCACTTTTTTCTTACACCATCGTTGCGATTATAAGCACCATACCACTTTCCTCGCGAAATGACGTATCGGCTCCGGCAGTGGATACAATCACAACGGAAACAACCCCATAAATTCATGAAACATTTATTTCCAAAAATTCGTTTTCTCCTCCTTCCTCTTCTTTCACTTTTTCCCACAACCGTTCACGCGGTACTCCTCGAAGATCTTTTTAAAAAATACAGAACGGGTGGACTTTCCGAATATAACGAACTCAACAATACCGCAAATTTGCCTGATCCTGATTTATTTGAACTCATCATCGAAGTCATACAGATCATCCTTCGCATATCAGGAATTCTCATATTCTTGGGATTCACCGTGAGTGGCATCATGTTTATCATGTCGCGCGGCGAAGGAGACGGAACACTACTCGAGAAGGCGAAAAAAACCGTCACCTATACGGCAATCGGCGCGGTAATCATCATGGTTTCCTACGCAGTCGTCTACGGTATAACCACATTAACTTACAACTAAAATATGTTGAAAAAACTCCTGATCATAATTGGTTTATTCTCATACATTTTGTTTCTCCCAACGGCATGGGGATTAGGACCAACCAATTACGCAGAAGACACTGCCGCATTGGAAGAACAGCAATTTATAGATGAAGCAAATGCGGAAGCTACTGGGAATGCGGAGGCCGCCGCAAACGCTTCTTCGGAAGGAGAACCGACACAATCCAGTTTCGCACCCGATGGCACAGATCTAGGATCACTCGATGAGACACCCACGGGCATACGAATTGACAACACGTTCAAACCGATCAATGCGCCAGATGCCATAAATCAAAATTACGGTACAGACACCGTCAACGCATTTTTACAATTCATTGCGGGCAGTTTGATAGAAATAGTCTCCGGCCTCGCAATATTTGCATTTGTCATCGCTGGCTATATGTTTGTCACGGCAGGAGTAAATGAGAGTCAGATCGAAAAAGCGAAAGAGGTTATCAAATACACGATCATCGGGCTCTTCGTAATCATTCTTTCTTACACCATCGTAAAAACAGTGATCTCGCTCCTCCTTGAAACAAACGCCTTTTAGGCAGCTTCTTTTTGTGCTTCTATCATGGGAAAAAGCACTGCATCTTTTTTCACACCATATTTTTCCACGGGCTCAAATAGATGATTAAATGAATCGGGCACCTCCACTCCAAGACTTTCAAAAATAGCCGCCGCTTTTTCGGGAATAATCGGGAGCAACATAGTCGCCATAATACGAATCACTTCGAGAAGGTGATATAAAGTATATGCAAGTTCCGCCGTCTCATCCGCCTTCGCAAGAGCCCAGGGTTTTGAATCATCTACAAATTTATTGGCATACTCAGCCAGTGTTAAAACACGTTCGGTTGCACGTTTTAAATCGTAGTCCTCAAACGCCTTTGTATACATATCGAATTCTTCTTCAAAAAATTCATAAGAAAATATACTTTTTTCACCACCCGCCTTGCGCGTGAGCGCGCCTTCAAAATATTTACCGACCATCGCCGCCACCCTCGATACCAAATTACCGATATTATGCGCAAGATGTGCAGAGTATACTTCGAGAAATCGGTCTTTGGAAAAGTCGCCATCGTCCTGTGTGGGAATCTGCGAAAGCAGGTAATAACGGAGCGCATCGGCTCCATAGTTTTTCGCGTACTCGACTGGGTCGGCCACATTGCCCAATGACTTGCTCATCTTCACTCCTTCACTGGTTACAAATCCATGTACGTACAATCTCTCCGGCAATGTAAGTCGTGCAGACATCAGCATGGCCGGCCAGAGCACTGCGTGAAATTTCATGATATCTTTTCCGATTATATTGATGGTTGTCGGCCAAAATGTTTCATAATTCTTTCCTTCATTCACATAATCCAGTCCAGTGAGATAATTCGACAGCGCATCACACCACACATACATCACATGATCGGGATCGTTCGGCACTTCAACTCCCCACGGCAAGACAGACTTCGGACGAGAAAAACTGATGTCTCCCAAATCCGCAAGCATGTTGAGAATTTCCTGAGCGCGAAACTCACCTTTTATCTTTAGTGCGCCGGCTTCGATATGTTTTTTCACCTGCGGAATATATTTCGATAATCGAAAAAAATAATTTTCTTCCTTCAGCGCCTCCGGCGCACGCTTATGATTCGGGCAAAGCCCATCCGTCAAATCTTTCTCCGCCATATAATTTTCACAACCGGAACAATACAATCCTTCGTACTCCGCCTTGTATATATCCCCGGCCTCCACCAATCTCGCCCACAATTTTTGCGCCCCCTCTTTCAAGAGGGTATCCGACGTCCTCAAAAAAAGCGTATGGGATATGTGAAGGAGGTCACACATATCTCTGAAGTATACGACATTTCTATCCACCAACTCCTTCGGCGTAATCCCATCATCCTTCGCCGTCTTATACATCTTCGTCCCGTGCTCGTCGGTACCTGTTGTCAACATGACCTCGTATCCCGAAAGTCGGTAAAAACGCGCCAGCGCGTCGGCTTGCACAAATTCCAGTGCATGCCCGAGGTGCGGCCTAGCATTCGGATAAGCAATCGCAGTGGAAATGGTAATATGTTTTGGCATGGCAAAATTATGAAAATCGGTACAATGCAATTAAGCAGAATTGCGCTTGAATACGCAACTCCATTTCAAACGCGCCTGGGATTGACTAAAAATAGCAAATGTATCATAATATCCGCTCATTATTGCATTCATGACACATGGACAAGAAAAGCAAAGGATTCGCCTGGAACACGATAAAATTTCGCAGGACAGCCTTCCTCCTCCAGTACAAAGCGAATGGGAAGTAGATGATGGCGCTGTCCCACCACCGATAGCCATAGCTTCACAAGGCCAAAGAGCTGAAATTGCGGGCACACTACATCCTAAGCCGCACACGCGCACCATAAGCACAGAACGCGGAGGCCTACCAATTACGCAAGCAAAACTCCTGCAACTAGTCGGGAAATGTAGAAATCGAGAATTTGCCCTCGCCATCAAAGCATTGGACTTTGACACACGCCCTACTCCTACGCAAATGGCAGCCGAGGTAATGCCCATAGCCTACGTCCGCCATTCAGTACTTGGACCTCTAAATGAGCGAGAGACAAGATACGACGCACTTGGCACATCAACACTAAGAGATGGAGTAACTCCAATGCTATACGAACAAAAAGGACTTTCAACGAGGATTTTTAATCTTCAGGGAGATGCGTCCGACGTAGAAAGAGCCTCGATGAGTGACGGGGGTATATACTTGGTACCTCGGGCTTTTCTTCCTCACGGGACATCTAAAACCGCCGCAACAATCCGGGATATCATGCAAAATAAAACCGGTATATTCATCGCGGAACGAACGGATACTCCTTATGAATGCCTGGATCAATTGCGCGTTGCACTCCTGGAAGATTTTGCAAACGACGATGGGACACTGCGAAACACGCTTCCGAAATTAAGAGCCTTTCTGCGTACAGATATGGGGCCTGAAGTTGCGGAGATGATGCTAAGAAGAATTCAAAGACTTCTCAGTTCGCAAGATACGAAAGGAAAAATCACCGTATCGCCCAATGCGGCCATCGCTTTTCATATGGAACTTCTTCCCATGTTCAAAAACATACCCTCAAACGTAGAAAAAATATTCACATTCATCATACGACTTTCCGGGGGAGAAACAGTTGGGTTGATTCAAGTCGCCAAAATTCTCACAGACATGGACATGACACATTACCTTCCATATCTCATAGACTACGTGGCAGAAAATCCCGACATACTTGATGATATGAAACTTGCGGCATTGGAAAAAATGTGCAACCTTCCTTCGGATAAAAAAGTCCAACGCGCGCTACGACAGTACATCGAAATTCTCCACGACAACACCCAAGTCGATAAAGAGGAAGAAGGATTCATACAAGAAGAAGCTGATTTGGTGCTTTTCTCAAATTCAAATCCCGAGCTATCCCTGCTATACTACCTAACCTATCTTGCAAGAACGAAGGGCTCGCCTGCAGATATAATGAATGGAGTTGGAAAAGACGCACACGCACGATTACAAGCTCTACAAGATATCGATAGAAGCGAATTACAAATACGAGTTCATGAATTGGAAGTTCAGCTAAGTCAAGCACGAGAAAGTCGGCCTATAGATCGAGACGAAATACAACGTATCGGCAACGAAAAAAAACAGGCTCAGAAGAAATTGAACGAATACAAAGAGGATCTCGAAAAAACTACCGCACCTCTTATCGAGACAATTGTGGATCTCACCTATAAAATTTTGCAAGCCTCACCGCATGACCTGCTCAAGTCCATTTCACGAGATATAATAGACGGATATGTACGTGGGAAGAAAGAGTGCGCTCAATTTGACGGCGACATAAATGCCCTCTCTCAGAAACTTACACATATTATTCCAACATGCGATGCACTGGATCAAGGATTATTCTCTCAAATGGAAGAGAGTGAAATTGTTGGAAGAGTCGCAAAACAAATTGTGGACACCTATAAAAATAGAAGTAAAGGAACATTTTCTCTTGATACATTAAAGAATGCATTGAGCCATATTCCTCATATAGAAATAGTTGAAAGAAAAATGCCGCAGTGTGAGAGGGAAATTCAAACTCTCCTCGAGAGTGGATCGACTAATACGGGAAGGCTGATTTATTTTGCACTTATCAGATTGGTAAATAATAAAAAAGCCACCACTCAAAAAAACATGCCTCTCGATGCTTCGGAAGGGATGGTAATGATCTCACGGTACGTGGAATGGCGCCTACGAGAACTCAGCGATCAAGACGCGCGGCAAGAAGTAAGAAAATCACTTTGTAACAAGGCATACATTAAACTACAGGAGGCATTGCATGCGGAGAATAGTGGTGAGACACCACGTCTCATTCTCGATCCAAACATCGCCTATCTCATCGCACAATGGTACGATGAATTGACTCCAAACTCGGATCGTATGCAAGAGATAGTTCGTACCACAATGCCACACGCAAAAAACGAAATCCCACAAAAATACAGGATTCTCTCCTAAAACGCCGATACTTGTACGGCGATCTATCTCTGATACCAGACGAAGTCGGTAAACGGCAAACCTTGGCGAAGGGGCTGAACCACATCGACGCTCTGTTTGAAACGTCCGTTTGAAGCGAACCCGTCAGCGCTTACTTTCACCGCGGTACATGCCATGGCATGCAACACATGCCCGGATACTCCTTCAAAATTCGAATCTATTTTATAATACAACACATAATCATTCGCATTATATGGGAGTTCCAATTCGGGCTGGGTCGGAGGAATGGTATTGAGAATATTCGTGAGCGTCAGAAAGTTGTGGGTATGGTTATCAAGAAATGTAGCGATTGGATAATCTTCATGGAAGATATGTTGGAAAGCGCCTTGCGCGGAATTGTCCTCAAAGCCCGAATAATCCAAATACAACGCATCCGCACCCGTGAGCGCATCCCCGATCCTGTCATAAAATTTACCCGTGGTAAAACCGATAAGGGAGTTCGTACCAAATTCAGAAGGGTTATTCGCATAATTGTCATTTGGCGAAGAAATTGGAATATATTCGCTGATCGCCGCCACATTGCCACTCTCGTTGTTACCTATGATCTTCCATCTCAGCACATCATTTTGCATCGTGGAAGTCGTATAATCGTAGGGGTACGCTGAGTTGACGACATAATATTTCACCTGAAAGTCCTCATCCTGCGCAAGAGGCACCATCACCGATTCGCCCGCACCGAGAGCCGCATATCCGGAATCGTTTTGCGCTTCGAAACTGCAAGGCACAGAGTCTTCACGAGATACCACGGTATAGGTATAAGACGTGTCTTCGACATCTTCCACCAAGACACTTTCCGCAGGATCAATCTCCGTTCCCGCATCATGCAAGCTCACCTCGAGCAAAGCCGATTCAGCTCCAGCTTCGGCTGCATAGTACGCCTTGAGCCCACTCAGAAAATTGCGTTCACTGCGAATTTCATTCATCAACATAAAATTCACCGAGAACGAAAGTACAACGAGAATCATCATAAAAAGGAGCGAAATGACGAGCGCGGAACCTCTTTGTGAACGTAAGTATCTACACATAGAATTAATAATTTCTTAAACTGATAGTGGTTTGGAGCGGAAATGAAATGGTCTCTCGAAGTTGACCGAGTTTGGTGAGGGTCATGGACACCGAGACGCTTTGCGTCTCGGGTTCCCCCGGCACAAGCAGTCCGGGACGAAGCGTAAATTCCATATTTTCAACATCAATACTTTCGAGATTGACGGTTTGAAATCCTTCATCAGAACCAGAACTGACATACCCATCGCCATTACTTGGAACCCATTGATTCACTAAGCTATTAAATTCCTGCACGACTTTCTGTAATTTCATCGTGCATCCCTCGCTGTCTTCACACTCAACCGCCTTCAAAACAGTTCGTTTGCCATCAGATCGCATCACCGCAAGTGTATTTCCCGCGATCACGTTCAACATGGAATCATAAGTGGAACCGTCACATACATTATCCCCGGTTAATACCATACCGTAGCACTCATACGCAATTTCTCCTCCACGCACACTTTCGACGATTTCATCCATGAGGAATCGCCCTTCACTGTAAAGTTTTCGCATCTCATTCGTATCACGCTCAGTGCGCGTAATCATAAGATAACTACTGGAAAGGACGGCGATGAATAGCGCGAAGACGGTCATGGCCACCAGAAGCTCAATCAGGGTGAATGCTACCGCGCTCCCTACGGAGCGCGGCATATAATAAAAGGTATGTAAGCTATTAGATTTTTTCATATGATGCATAGGTGGGTTAAGCGTTCCAATCCGCAAGTTCGGTATAGAGAGAAACTTCTTTTTCTTGCCCGCGCTCCGTCCATGTGACAGTACTTTCAACAAGAACTTTAAAGATATAATCATCAGGTAAACCGGAATCAAACTTACACCCTGTCGAAGTTTCACAATCATTATTGAGCAATATCGGTGTCACGGTCATCACACGAGAAAATGGAGTGCCTTCGATATCACCACTTGATACATACGACCCGGGAGTGCCGTTGTGAATATCCTGCAACCACGGACGATAATTTCTCCAGTTGTTGTCACGAATGATACGCACCATTTCGACACCTTCACGTGCATATTCGGTAGCCATCAGATGATTTTGGTTGAGCGCGTTTGCGCGCATCATCGAAATCGTGAGAGCGGATACGGTGATGATAGTCGCGCTAAGTACGGAAATACCGATCAGCACTTCCATGAGCGCAAACGCGCCCCTCACCGCAATCGGCTTTCCACCAGCAATGTGAGAAAAAATATTCATATTAATAAGTGATTTGACCTGATCGATTCACTGTGAGGACGCGCTCCATAGGATAATCGGCCAATGCATAAAGAAAAGTAAGTGAAAATTCAGTTGCATCAGATACCTCCCCATTTCCATCCACAAAATATACTCTTCCCATAGGCGGTTCAAACAATATCGTATTCGCAACTAGGCCATTTGTTCCATCCGTCACCAAGCCCTCAGTCGCCACCTCCACCCCGGTCGCATACGGCACGGAGAAAGCTGTCACCGGCCCCGAACCAGGATTGCTACCGAGATCACATGTTCCATTCGAAAGCACCGGTGCGATAACAGCCCAATATTCCTCTCCACCGGCCTCAAACATATATCCTCTGCATATGATCTCCCCAGTCGCAGTCATCTGTCCAGACTTCACCTGACCCTGCGCGAAGCGAAGAGCGCTAGCCACCTGTTCCACACTCATCTGAAGCCGTACCTGTTGCATAGAACGGCCAAAGGTATAGAGCCCCGTCAAAATAAGAAGTCCCATGATGGTAATTACCACCAGAAGCTCAATAAGGGTAAAACCGCGATGTTGAGAAGAACGAGTTGAGAGCATATTTGCATTCATACGTTCCCGCGTGTTATACGAATTGACTGAGCTGGAATATCGGTCCGAGAATCGCGTAGGCCATAAGCGCAACGAGCAAACCGACAATCACGATAACCGTAGGCTCGAGCACAGTCATCAAATTACGAATCGCATGATCAAGTTCTTTCTCATATTGGCTGGAGATCTTTTCACATACCGATCCAAGTGTCGCAGATCTCTCTCCGACCGCGATCATCTGCACCACAGTGGAAGGAAAAAGCAGAGGCGCACTCTCCAGCGCTTTTGAAATTTTTTCGCCGCGCACAACCGCCGTCTCCACATCGGAAAGTTTCTCCGAATAAAGGACGTTTTTCATGGATTCCGAGAGGATTTTCAATGATTTGGTAATCGGTAATCCCGACTCGGTAAGGATACCAAGAAGGCTTACAAATCGCACCACTTCGCTGTGGCGGAAGAGTTCTCCCACGACGGGCAACTTCAATTTCAGATAATCCAGTTTGAATTTCCCGTACACGCTCGAACGATACGCGTTAAATGCAAAGATTGCGCCGACCAGTATAATAAGGAGAATGACCCAGTAAGAATTCACCGTGTTTGAAACGAAGAGCAAACTGCGCGTGAGAAACGGCAGATCCTGCCCAACTTCCGTAAAAAATCTCAATAATTTCGGCAGTACAAACAATACGATAATACCTCCAGAGATAATCAGCGCGAGAATCACAGTAAATGGATACACGAGCGCCGAACGGAGTTTTAGTTTCATGGAATACGACCTCTCGAGCTGAGTGGAAAGTTTGAAAAGCATACGGTCGAGATGCCCTACGGCTTCACCGCTTTTTACAATTCCCACCTCGGACTCATCAAACACATCCGGAAATTGCTCCATCGCATCCGAAAGCGTCTTACCTTTCTCCACACTATAACGAAGTGTACTCACCACGCGTCTCAGACGTTCATTGTCAAAACGCTCGGAAAGAGTCTTGAGCGCATCATTGATAGACATGCCCGCATCGAGCATTACCGCTAGTAAATGGAAAAAATACGACTTATCCTTCAAACTCACATTCTGATTATCTATAAAAAAATCACGCAATCGTGCAAACGGCGGCTGATCCGAATTATCATATACGCCGTATACGATATCCACCTTTTCTGCTGTATCTCCGAGATTCAGGGCTTCGAGAATTTTTTTGGTATCATCGTGACGTGCCATGTGTGATAAGGGTAACGAGATGAAATTTACTTAGCTTGATAATAACTTTCGATAGTGAGAGTAAAGCTGACTTGAGCGGAAGCGCTACGTGTGACTTCATGCACCTGTACCGCGATATTTTTGACGCGAAGGATGCGTGTATTGCGCTCCAGATCGGTCAGCAGTGCAACTAGATCCTGGTAGGTGCCGGTAAATCCGGTACTCATGGTGATAACTCCCACTCCGAGCTTCTCATCCACTTGTCCGAGAGAGAAACCGATGTTTTTGAGCTCGATCCCGCGGCTTGCCGCAAGAGAGCTAACATCTTCGATCAGGCCATCCTGATCCACTTCGGGAGGAATCTTCGCAAGCAGTGATTGCTGCTCCGCTGTGCTTGAAGGAACATTTTCCTGTAGCTTCTTTAGCTCCTCAACTTTCTGTGAAAGATCACTCAATGTCACCTGTGCCGCAACGACTTCAGACTTGGTTTGAACCAACTGAGCGGATGCAGGTCGTATATAGTATATATAAATGACCAGCATGGCAAGTGCAAGAACCAAAGAAACGAAATGCGGAAAAGATTTATTGTTCATATTCTACGTTAAGTGAAAAGCTATAAACCGCCGCATTGGTCGGGCTGGTGCCCTTTACCACGGACGGTACGAATACATTTTTGACGAATGATTTCTTCTCCAAAATACCTATGAGATCAGCAACTCTTGCGAATGAAGAGGCTACCGCCGCCATAGTCAGAGAACCGTTTTCATTGCCAGAATATGAGCGATACGCGATATCATCGGGGGTCGCATCGAGGAGGAGAGTCAGCACTTCCGACCATTTGATAAACTTCTCATCTAAGCGCACAAGCGCTTTCTTTGCAACCGTGAGGTGCCCAACCTGCGCTGTCTCAAGCGTCTGCAGTTCTTCTTGCATCTGCGCCGTCTCACTTTGGATCAATGCGAGCTCTCCTTCTTTACCTGCCTTTGAAAAACCTATATAGAGGGAATATAATACAACTGCGAGAAAAAGCGCACCAACGACCATACCGGTGAGCCTTAAACCGGCAAAGAATCCTTTTACACCGCCTGAATCTTGTACTTGAGCCATACGAAAGCATTAGTTTTTATTTCCTAGTATGATATCACAATTTACCCGCAAACTCAACGTAAATGGAACAACAAAAACATTTTATAGACTGTAACGAAGGATTTACCTGCATAAAATGCGAGAAAAACGTACCGGAAGCCCCAAAAACCTGCCGAAACCACTGTACGGAGTGCTTATATTCGATGCATGTGGATGAAACCGTGCCCGGAGATCGCAAATCCGAGTGTGGAGGACTCATGAAACCCATCGCCCTGGAAATCGTACCCCGCAAATACATCATCACACACGAATGCGAGTCCTGCGGAATTATTAAAAAAAACAAAGCCGCAATAGATGACAACTCCGATTCACTTACGAAACTGCTAAAGTACACCAACGAACAACATTTCAAAAAACATGGAAGGTTCTGATGACATTTTATCGAAAGTGAAAAAAGGTGCGACCATTATCATCGCGCTTTCGGGCGGCCCCGACTCGGTATATTTGTTATACCTCTTCAAAAAACTTGAGAAAAAGCATGACCTGAAACTCATCGCCGCCCACCTGAATCACGGCACACGCCCTACGAGCAAACGAGACGAACTGTTTTGCCAAAACCTCTGTAAAAAACTAAAAATTCCTTTCAAGTGTAAAAAGATGCAATTGAAAGGAGTAAAAAACTTTGAAGAAACAGCGCGAAAAGCCCGCTATGATTTTTTCGCCGAAATCAAAAAAGAGCACAACGCCGACTATATTTCAACCGCCCATCATCTGAATGACTCTATTGAAACCGTTTTCCTAAATCTCACCCGCGGCTCTGGACTAGGCGGCCTCACCGGCATCCAATCCCGCCAAGAATTTTTACGCCCACTGCTCTCACTGACCAAAGCTGAGATACTCAAATACCTCAAAAAAAATCGCATCAGATACGTAATTGACCCAACCAATAAAAAAAATAACTACGGCCGAAACCTCATTCGCAACAAAGTGGTCCCCGAATTGAAAAAAATAAATCCGAACCTCGAACAGACGATGTCCTCGCACATGACACAGATGAAAGAGATCAAAGATTTCCTCGACAATGCTTCCCGGCACTGGCTTGCAAAGCAAGCCGTGCCCTCCCCTCTGCCTCTCCAGATTAATCCTACGAAGTTCCCAATCCCACCTTTCACCGAACTGCACAGCGCATTCCAAAAACACATTCTCGGTTTCATCTATGCGTATCTCACGAAGACGAGCACTGGCATGACCTCGAAACAAATCGAAAACACCCTCTGTATTATTCTGAAAAATAAAAATCTCAAAGGAAAATTGGGAAATATCGAATTCAAAACGGAATATGGCGCATGTATTTTCACATTCAAAAATTCAAAAAAAAAATCAAGCGCGAAAAAAACATTTAACTTCAAAATCGAAATACTGACATCTCTCCCAAAGACGAAAACAACCGGTATCCATCTCGACCTCGAAAAACTCGACCCTCACTTCAATTCCGCGCACCTCACCGCGCGTGCCTGGCTCCCAGGCGACAAATTCCAACCTCTCGGCATGAAAACCGGAACCAAAAAACTCCAGGACTTCTTTACCGACAAAAAAATCCCCCTCGAAAAACGCACTACTATTCCTATTTTCTTATATAGAGGTGAGATTGTGGCGGTTGGGGATTTAACTGTTGCGGAGAAGTACAAAATAAGTCAGACAACAAAAAAGACACTGCAAATCTCCTAGTCGCTTTGTTAACAATATTTACGATATTCCGGAAAATTCATTTTAATATGCTCGAGAATCCACTGTGTTTCAGTATGTTTTTTGCCACAATGGTCTTTGCCATACACAAGTAGTACATTGATTTTCCCGGTACGGTTACAAAGAGAAAAAATCGCCCTATTCCCGGACGTCTTTGGGGAAAAGGGAGTCCCCGCAACTTTGAAATCAAATTTAAAAATCCCAAATTTATCTTCCTGAGAATATTTCAATACATCAATCAGAGCTGTTTGTTGAACCATAAAAGCCCTTTGAAGGGTATCTATAATCGTATTCCTCGTCTCAATCCATTTTCTTTCTTTATACTTTTTACAAAAATCTTTGCAAAAATGCGACTCGGCATAGGTAGAAAACACCACTTCAAAAAACAAATCATCAATAAACATCTTCAGGAGCTTCGTTATTTATTAGGGAGTACGGAATAGCCTCTCTATCTTTACATACCTTCCATGGGATTTGTTTATGAGTAAAATCCACTATCTGCTCGGTCGTAGCGCCTTTCCATTTTTTACAAATTGCTTTTACGAGTTCGATCTCCCGCCTTTCGAGAACCGAATCATCAGGTTGCTCAAGTAGAGTCACCATCGTCGCTTTCCCTTTTCTCTCGGTACAGATAGATTCGCCATTATCGATAATGTCAAAAAACTCTATCGCTACCGGGCCCTGCTGCAGCTTTCTGTATTCAAATCCAGAGATAGGGTTGAGTGTTTGGTAATAGCTTGCGAAATCACAAAGATATACCAGTTTCGCCAATTTGGTCTTGGTAATTTTTCCATCACTGTCAGCTCCATACTTTATGCACTGTAGAATAAGATTATAGAATTTACTGAAAGAATTCTCGCCATAATTTCGCGCATGGATCTTATGTGAGGTACTCAGCTCTTTATCCAAAATGATTTCGATGGGTAAATCGAAAATTTCCGATATCTTCTTGAGTTCCTTGAAAGTGATATCCCTATCCCCTTTCTCCATCGCAACCAGCGTAGGTCTGGAAAATCCCAGTTTTTGAGCAAGCTCTTCTTGCGAAAGCCCTGCCGACTTACGAAGTTTGAAGATGAAATCTTTCATGGAGAGAGGTTAATTTCGTTTGTGATGACACGGTATCGTAAAAAGAGAAAAAAGTCAAGATTTTTTACATTATCCTCATATATTCATATGAAATCTCATTTTTGAAAAGAACTCTTGACATAATGCGACGAAAAGATATGATTTCGATTGAAATATTTAGGTAAATTCTGACCTCAAATGCAACTTTTTTTGTTAGGGTCGGAGTTAATGATA
>CAYHQD010000018.1:0-15811 GCA_964358905.1 uncultured Candidatus Peribacteria bacterium | reverse complement strand
GTTTGTATTAAAATTACGTTCCATATCGTGGCGCGCGCCGGCGGCGCGCGCCAACAATCCCATCAAATATTCTGTCGTGTATTTTTCTGTGGATCCGAGCGTAAGCGAGGATCCATGTTCGCTCACCCCCGTACTTTGCAAGAGGAGCGAGCGCACGATGTGCGCGAGCATTTCCAGCATAGTCGCAACTTTTTCTCGCTCCTCTCCGACCTCCTTTGCAAATTTAAACTTAGCGGGAAGTGATGCCCCTTCCAAAAGCGATACAAGCTTTTCATATAATTGCATCTGCTCTCTCAGATCATCTGGATGCTTTATGAGTCGGAAGAATTTTCCCACCGAGCCAAATGAGAATATCTTCGCCTGCTCTTTTGTCACGCTATCAACTATGATCTTGTTTTGTTCCCGTACAGAGTTTCCCGCCTTTTCCTGTAAAAATTTCTCCAACGCATCATAAGAAACGCTCCCGAACTTTACCAACCTACAGCGGGATTTTATAGTATCGAGCACGCCGCCGATGGCATTGGTGGTAAGTAAAAATATGGTGGATGCTCCGGGCTCTTCGAGTGTTTTCAAGAGGGCGTTTGCCGCGGGCGGACTCATACGCTCGATATCTTCGATCAATACTACCTTATAGTTGCTTTGCGATGTCTTGGATACTGCGCCGATGATCGTGAGCACATCTTCTATCGAAACCCCCTCCCCGTTATCGTACAGTACAGTGGTATCGAAATGACACCCTTTGTCTATTTGTACGCAGACACTGCATGTGCCGCAGAGCCCGTGATTGCATTGCAAAATATTCGCAAAAGTTCGCGCCAGCCTCGCCTTGCCGACTTCTTTCGGTCCGTAAAAAAGATACGCATGAGAGATATTGTCCGAATTCATGTCAGCCTCAAGTTGTGCCCGTTGAGTCTCGTGTCCCGCTATGTGCCAATCATACGTTTGCATGCCCTACATCTACCTTATTCCAGCAGCAGAAGCAAACTCATGACACTTATACCCCCCAAAAATACGAGAAATTGTAGGAGCGATCGCCCGGTACGCTCTTCTTTGTGAAGCTCGGGAATCAGGTCGGAGCAAGATATGTATATGAAACTTCCCGCCGCGAAAGGTACAAGAAATTGTGTGAGGTTATCAATGCGGGAGGTCAAAGTGAGTGCAACGATAACGCCCAGAAATGCTGAGAGTGACGTGATAAAATTAAGAAACAAAGCTCTGCCTCTTTTGATACCGCTATATATAAGTATACCGAAATCTCCGATTTCTTGCGGTATTTCATGTAGTACGATTGCGATCGTAGTGGATATGCCGAGAGGGATACTGGTCAGAAAACTTCCCCCTATAATAAGGCCGTCTATGAAATTATGCACGCCGTCACCCCATAAATTCATCATGGCGAAACGGTGAGGGTGACTAGCTTCGTTAAAGTAATGGCAGTGTCGCCAGTGGATGTATTTTTCCACCAAGAACGAAATGAGAATACCCGCGAGCACCGAAAGTGATATTTGAAGTGTGAACCCGTACTCTTCCGCCGCCTCTGGAAGCAGATGTATAAACGCATCCCCAAGCAGTCCCCCCGCGGCGAAGCTCATGAGGTAATATACGATGCGTTTCAGCAGAGTTTCGCTGAGCGAAAGCATACTGATACTTATCAGCGATACGAGGCTGACGATGAACACCGCGAGCAGACCGGATGACCATACGAGAGCTGAAGGCATGTGCTAGAATTAAAAGGCTTTTGAGAACACGCTATTTCTTCTACCAAGATGCATGCGCCGAGCGATTATTGCAAGACGTTTTAGCGAGGCATTGGCAACGCCTAAGTCTTGCCTAAAAATATCCCACTCGCTACACTGCGCGCAGTCTTTAATTTTTGATATGAAAAAGTTCGTACTGTTGTGCCTCGTATTGACCGCCCTCCTGCTCACAGCCTGTTCGCAAAAACCCGCGACACCCGATACGACCGATAATCAACCATCCCCTAACGATTCATTCATGCAAACCGCCAAGCCCTCTTCCGGAGATACAATCGCAATTATAACCACTTCAAAGGGTGTGATGAAAGCGAAACTTTTTCCGACTCTCGTCCCTGAAACCGTAAAGAATTTCACCGAGCTTGCGAAGGCTGGTAAATATGATGGAGTGCTCTTTCACCGCGTTATCGTTGATTTTATGATCCAGACCGGTGACTTTGAGAATGGTGACGGTACGGGCGGATATAGTTACAAAGGCCCCGGAACGAATATTACGGACGAATTCTCTCCAAAACTCAAAAACATCCGCGGCGCATTATCCATGGCAAATCGCGGTGCGAATACCGGCGGCAGTCAATTTTTTATCGTCCACGCGCCTTCCACTCCATGGCTCGATGGTAAACATGCTGTATTCGGACAAGTCTACGAAGGTCTCGAAGTACTCGATGCTATCGCCACTGCGCCAACTGCCGAATACGATCGTCCCGCGGAGGATATTGTGATTGAGGATGTCGTTATTGAACAGGCGCAATGAGGTCTGAATGCTACCGAGCCTGGCTTTCACTCGTATAACAAACATCATGGAGAAAAAAGAACATTTCAAGGTGTTGAGTGTGGTCTTCCTGGTTTTAAAGAGAAGTAATGAGATACTGCTTTTAAGAAGATATAATACACCCTGGCTGAAGGGTTATTACAGCCTTGTCGCGGGACACCTTGATGGAGGTGAAACAGCAAAACAGGCGATGATCAGGGAAGCAAAGGAAGAGGCGAATATTGTTTTAAAGCCTGAAGATTTAACGGTGGTTCATGTGATGCATAGAATGCGGTCGGGCAAAGAATTTATGGATGTATATTTGGAGGCGGATATGTGGGAAGGTGAGGTGGAAAATAGGGAGCCGGAAAGGCATGATAATCTTGGTTGGTTCCACGTGGATCAATTACCGGAACCATTTTTGCCTGAGGTGAAATATGCTCTCGAAAATATCGCTCGTGGCATTTTTTACAGTGAATTTGACGCTTTTAAAATCATTAAATAATCATCAGACCATATTCTCGTGATGATGTCATTTTCCCCGCACGGGGGATTTGCTATTTTCCTTGAAAAGTTGTGAAATACACAAGTCTTGATTCGCCCGGGCACAGAAAGTGTACGTAATCCTGTACGTTTTCCGTGCGATCGCGCACTTTTCGCCTTCACAAGTTCTAGAATTAAACCGACCACTTTGGAATAAGATGTTGGTGTCCAACTACGCGATCACCTGTTTCACCATTTCCTCGAAGACTTTTGGTTCGCGGGCGGCGAGTTCGGCGAGCATTTTTTTGTTGATGCGTACATCCTTCTTGAAACAAGTTCCGGCAAAACGTGAGTAAGAACTGCCAAGTGCGCGGAGACCGGCGTTTACGCGGGTGATCCAGAGTGAACGGAAATCGCGCTTTTTACCTTTGCGGCCACGGTAGGCGTTCATACCGGATTTCATCACCACCTCTTTCGCGCGTCTGAAGAGTTTTGAATTCTGGCGTCGGAATCCCTTGGCCATTTTCAGCATTTTTGTGTGGCGTGCGCGTACGCGTGTGCCCCTTTTTACTCGTGTCATGTGAGAGAAATTAAAATGTATAAATTATGTTCATGTCGACCTGCGTCTACCAATTGTAGGGCATTGCTCGCGCAATGCACCACTATCTCTGTAACAATTTCCTCAGCGCCGCATAGTCGCTCCCGCTCGCCTTCGTCAGGGTAAGTCGCTTCTGCCCTTTTGATTTGTTTACCATGAGATGTCGCTTTGCCGCTTTATCAAACGTGAACTTCATATTTTTCCCTTTGCCCGTGATTTTTACCCTTTTTTTTGCACCGCTGTGGGTTCTGATTTTCATATGGTGATTGAATTAATGAATTTATTTCCCGATTATTGCGCCGCAGGTTCGGTCTTTGGCTGATTTGAGCTGTGAACGGTCTTTTTTGGATTGAGGATCATTGTGATCTGAAATCCTTGCAATCTCGGCGCCGATTCTAGTTCCGCATGTTCTGCGAGCATTTCCGCGAATTTCTTTGCCTTATCGAGTGCGAAATTCTTGTATGCCATCTCCCTTCCTCGCAGTTGAAGTTGTACTTTGATAGGGTGATTTTTTTTCAGAAACCCGAGAGCCATATTAATTTTCACTTCCAGATCGTGTTCGCTCGTATTGAATCCGATGCGTACTCCTTTGATCTCGTGTTTTTTCTGTCTCGTCTTTTGTTGGCTGGCAAGTTTGTTCTGTTGATACTGGTGTTTGCCGTAGTCGAGTAGTTTGCAAACGGGCGTTTCGGGATGTACGGCGACGAGTGCGAGTTCAACTTCCTTTGAGCGAGCAAGTTCAAGCGCTTTGGCAAACGGCATGATGCCGAGTTGAGTGCCATCTTCATCGAGAAGACGTACGTTCTCCGCCTTGATTTGTTCGTTGAGAATAAGCCTTTTAGCCAATCAGTGACGATTAAAAAAGCTGTACAAAACTACTCAAATGCATTGCAAAAGTCAAGCGAAACCGTTAAGATTGGCCACGTACGCACGAGCCTGCGAGTGCGCTTTTTGAAAAAAGGTTACCCTGTTTTTTTAAGACTATACATCTTAAATAAATCATATGAAGGATAAAATCAAAGTATATATTATTGCGCGCATTTCGCCCGAGGCGCACCGGTGGACAGATGAGGTATGTACTTATCTTGACGCTTCTTTCGAAGTGTTTAAGCCAAAAGATCACAATCCGTGGAACCAGCGACATGAACTGCTTTCGAAGCATGTGTTTGATTGTGACCTGGCCGCCATCAAAGCTTCTCACATTGGACTCATGTTGCCCGAATACGGTAATGACTGTGCATGGGAGGCGGGTTGGTACAGCGCTTCCGACAAACCATCCGTCATATTTACGGATACTCAGACGGAGTGGTTGCGCGATTGGATGGTGAAAGGAGGAGCGCCTCATATCATCACATGCAATACCGACACCTATGCAATTCTAAAAAACGACCCGATCCTTATGCACAAAAACGTCATGTTGATAAAGAAAATGGAAGATCTCGGAGGTGCATTGAAATATATCTATGCGGAACATTATGCATTTTCTCTCCCGATCGAAGAATCGGTACTTAAGAATTGTTGATCTCACTTCAGTATGTCTATTTTCGTACAAGCTCCGGCAAAGGTTCACCTCTATCTCGATATCATCGATAAGGATCCGGCGACGGGGTATTTTTATACTTCTTCGATACTTGTGTTGGTGCCGACTCTTTTTGATGAAATTACCATCGAGCCGCTCCCCGGGTATTTTCACATAGATGTCGTGCAGGATCCCAAGTCGAAATTTAAAGTGCCGCTCGGAGAAGATAATATTTGTTTCAAGGCCGCAAGCTTGCTCCACAAAGAAGCAATGGCAACCGGCAATGATCATAAATTGTCCGCGATCAAAATCATGATAAAGACAAATATTTCGCCCATGGGCGGTTTCGGGACGGGGTCGAGCAATGCGGCCGCGGTGATTCGCGCGCTGAATAAGTTATGGGATTTGAATTTCTCTCATCAACAATTGGTGGATATCGTGGCGGAGATAGGAATGGAGGGAATATTTTTCATGGAAAATGTACAGTGTGCGTATGTGAATAATTTCACCGGCGAGTGTGAGGAGATTGAAATGAGCGGCAAGCTTTCGCTTGAATTTTTTGACACCGAAGTGCAAATCTCCGTGGATGAGATTTTGAAGCATATCGATATGGAAAAATGCAGAGGAAACAAAGAGGCCTCGGTTGCGCTGTGGCAGGATTTGATCGAGGAGCCCTCGAGTGTACATGCACATCTGCACAATGATCTGGAACGGGTGATCGGTAAGTTGTATCCGGAAATCGCTAAGTGGCTCGAAAAGCTCCGCAACAAATACTCAGCCGCGTTTCTCTGCGGTGCGGGAAATTGTATAGCTGTCATTACTCGCGGAGCAAAGCCCTAGTAAACCCTTCGTCCTTCGAGTGCGCGCGTGAGGGTAACGTAATCGGCGTATTCCAGTTCGCCGCCGATGGGAATTCCCTGTGCGATACGAGTGATTTTCAGACCCTCTTCGCCCGAGAATGCCGAAGGCATTTCTACCATGAGTTCGGTGAGGGCGCGTTGAATATAGAGTGCCGTGGCCTCGCCCTCCACGCTTGGGTTGGTGGCCAGTATGATTTCTTTGAGTGAAGTGTCGCCGCTCATGCGAACTTGGATACGTTCTATCAATTCGCCGATTTTTAAGTCACTCGGACCCACGCCGTCTATAGGAGAAAGTGCGCCGTGCAATACATGGTACAGCCCTTTGTACATGCGGGTGTTTTCGATACTGACGACATCGAGTGCGTCTTCCACGACACAGATGATGCCGTGATCACGCATAGGATTTTCGCATATTTTGCAGAGCTCGCTCTCCGCGAGATTGTGACATTGCCTACAGTAGCTCACTCCCTCGGTGAGATTCAGGAGCGCGCTGCCGAGATCGCGATGCAGTTTTTTATTATCACGCAATAAATACAGCGCAAGCCTCTGGGCGGTTTTTGGCCCTATCCCCGGCAAGCGCGACAGTTCGTTTATGGCATTTTGTATTGATTTCGGGAGCATAAAAAAGGGATCGTCAGCACTTTCCTCCATCCTACCATTTTTGTTATCCGACTTTCAATCGCTAAACTTATTTTTCCAGACACATTCTTATAAAAAATTCATGCAAGATGCTGTCCCTTGTCAGCTCCGGATGAAATGCGGTGGCGAGCATATGCTTTTGCAGAAACCCAACGGGTTTTCCATTGAGTTTTGCGATCACTCGCACTTCTTTTTTCAAAGGTTTCAATTTCGGGGCGCGGATGAATGCGGGGCGCATAGTTCTCTCCTTTTCACCTGGAAATTTCAACATGATGCTCTCATCAAAACTGTCGAGCTGTGAGCCGTAGGCATTTCTGTCAGCTACAATATCCATCACCTCCAACGTACGTGGCGGATTTTTCCCCGTAACTTTTTTCGCGAGCAATATCGCCCCAGCGCACGTCCCCCATACTGACAGTCCATCTTCGATTGCCTTTTTTAATACTTCAAAAAGTCCCGTGCTTCCAAGCAACAATGATTGTGCCGTACTTTCCCCTCCGGGCAATATGATTCCGTCTATGAGTACGTTACCTTTTGAATCACATATATCACCGATCGTACGCACCTCCACCACCTCAATCAAAATACGAAGCCTCTTCGCCGCTTTTTCAAGCGCGACTGCATGCTCTATCACCGACCCCTGTATGGCCAAAACTCCGATTGTAAACATAGAAAATTATTTCATCTACACATTCGTACCGATTCAGTATCTTCAATGATTATTGAATTTTCAAAAACAAAGGCCCTCCAAAAGATACCGGATATAAAAACGTTTGTATCAAGAACGATTTTCATCACGTACTTGCTTTATAAACTTCTTAACGTTCATTTTTTTTAAATGAGACTTTGTGACAAATTCTCTGCTTTCTTTCACAAGCTCCTTGAACGTTTCAAAATGCGGCTCTTGGATGGGTTTTAGCAGTAAATTATTCCCATCCGTAAATATGATCATCTTCATCCCTATGCTAATACCCATAGTTTCGCGAATATCACTGGGTATGACAATCTGACCTTTTGAGGAAACGCTGGTAACTTGCATTCGATTCATGAATAAATAGGTAAGTAAGATAATCTTACTTATATTATAGCTGAAACGATAGGATATAATCAACCCTAAGTGTTACGTCCATTTTTTTTCAAATGTCCCCTAGGTGACAAACTCAAAATAGTTCTCTCTATTAATCTCCTGAAACACATGTTCGGGGTAAGCGTTCGCAAAATCTTTCGGGACTTTTGAATGTTTACCACTCCATTTGAATTCATACGCGAATAATTTTCCTTCTCGCTCTTCGATAAAATCAATTTCTTTTTGATCCCATGTTCTCCACATATAATTATTGGCGAAAATACCATGATATTTTTGTTTTTTTAATCGTTCCGATATGAGGAAATTCTCCCAAAGTTGACCGACATCGGTACGCATATTTAAACCGTTAAAATTTTGAATAATACTATTACGTATACCATTGTCGTAGAAATAATATTTGCTCTTTTTTGTAATCTCTTTTCTCAGATTTCTTGAGAATCCTCGCACATTATAGAGTATAAATGCTTGTTCCATCACATCCAAGTAACGGGCAACCGTTCTGTAATTAATACCAAGATTTGAAGCAATCTCACTATGCGATACCTCGTGCCCAACCTGAAAAGCGATCAGCCTCAAAAGATCGAGTAGAATCTTCGATTTTTGCATCCCTTCAAATGCCAAAACATCCTTGAACAGATATGAATTCGTGATCTCATCTATTGCAATAATTTTCTTCTCTCTCGTATGTGCGTTCAATACTTCCGGATAAGAACCATACACCAAAAAATCTTCCAACTTTTCCGTAAGTTCATGCTTGTTCATTTTGTTCAAAAGCTCAATATGAGATATGGGATACAAAGTAAGTGTTCTTTTGCGTCCGGTGAGCGGTTCTCCGATTTGTCCGGCCAATTCGAATGATGAAGATCCTGTCACGATTACATTAAGATTTGGCATCGTATCCACCATAATCTTAAGTGCATCGCCTATATGGGGAATACGCTGAGCTTCATCAATTACAATCAGGTCGTACCCTTCACAGTAGGCTTTGATTTTACTCACATCTTGTGATGACAAAACTTCCTGCGTTTTGATATTATCTCCCAGATCAAATTTATACCTAACATGTGCTGTCTGAAGGTAGTTCTTCACCAAAGTCGTTTTGCCCACCTGTCTTGCACCGAACATCACCAAGACTTTACCTGGCTCAAGATACTGGCCCAAATTTTCATAATACCTTTTTATCATGTATTTAGAGTATATGAAATACTCAAAATTGTCAAATTTCGAGTATTAGCAATACTTATTCTACCAACCCCTGTTTGCCATCTTCACCGCTAGTTTATCGATTTCATGAGATTCCATCGCGCTCCCGAGGCCTTCGGAAATTTCCGCAAGACGTTTCGGGTCTTTGAAATGCATCGTCGCAAGCACTATGGCACGCGCCATTTTCAACGGATTTTGCGCCTTGAAAATACCGGATCCTACGAATACTCCGTCACATCCCATCTGCATAAGCATCGCGCTATCTGCAGGAGTCGCTATCCCTCCCGCGGCGAAATTCACGACAGCCAGGCGTCCCAACGCCTTTGTCTCTTCCAAGAGCGCCAAAGGCACTCGCATCTCTTCTGACGCTTTCTTCAACTGTGATTTTGACATCTTTTTAAGCGCCTCAATTTCTTCTTTTATCTGTCTCCAGTGGCGCACCGCTTCCACCACATTTCCCGTCCCCGCTTCCCCTTTCGTACGAATCATACATGCGCCCTCAGCGATACGTCTCAGCGCTTCTCCGAGATTTGTAGCTCCGCATACGAACGGTACTTTGAAATCGTGTTTATTCACATGGTATTTCGGGTCAGCCGGTGTCAAAACCTCGCTTTCATCGATGTAGTCGATTTTCAATGCCTCGAGAATTTGGGCTTCGACAAAATGCCCTATACGCACCTTCGCCATGACCGGAATCGACACCGCCGCTTGAATTTCTTTGATGAGTTTCGGATCGCTCATACGCGCCACTCCACCATCCTTCCGTATATCGGAAGGCACCCTCTCAAGCGCCATCACCGCAACCGCGCCCGCTTCTTCCGCAATCTTCGCCTGCTCCGCAGTGACCACATCCATAATCACCCCGCCTTTGAGCATCTGGGCAAGTCCCCGATTGAGTTTTTCTCTATCATTCATACCTTTGTGTTACCGCGTAGAGGATTGTAAGCGAGAAGCTGAAGGAAAATCCAGTCATTAAATTCGTATTGTGATATGTATACTGTTTTGATATAATTTCAGTGAATGAATTCACCAATATCATATTAATATGTTTGTTCCTCGAGAAATTGAAGATGCAATTGATAAAAAGCTTTTCAAAAAGAAAGCCATTATTATATATGGAGCAAGGCAGGTCGGTAAAACAACTCTTGTTAAAAATCTTCTTCAAAGACACTTAACAAGGTCTATATATTTAAATTGTGATGAGTTGGACGTACGCGATGCATTAACGAATAAGACTTCGACTGAAATTAAAGATTTTCTTGGGAATAATCAGCTAGTCGTTTTGGATGAAGCACAGCGTATTAATAACATAGGACTGACGATTAAACTGATTGTGGATAATTTTCCCGAAATTCAGGTTGTCGCTACGGGTTCCTCGGCATTTGAGCTTTCAAATAAAATTGTAGAGCCGTTGACCGGAAGGAAATTCGAATTTTATCTCTACCAGCTTTCTTATAACGAGCTTGCATCTTATTATTCATCTACATTGGAACGAAGACGTCATTTGGAAAGGAGAATACTTTATGGGATGTATCCCGAAGCTGTTTTACTTGCGGGAGAGGAAGAAAAAGAAGCCGTGAAAAATATCACACGAAGTTATTTGTACAAAGATATTCTTGCGTTTCAAAATATTAAGAGCCCCGAGGTTTTAGAAAAACTGTTACAAGCATTGGCTTTGCAAATCGGGAATGAGGTTTCCTATAACGAGTTGAGTCAAATAGTGGGAGTTGATAAAAATACTATTATAAGTTATTTACAGATTTTGGAACGGTCCTTTGTCATACATAAATTATCACCATTCAGTCGTAACATAAGGAATGAACTGAAAAAATTAAGAAAAATATACTTCTGGGATACCGGCATACGAAATGCTTTAATCAATAATTTTAACCCTCTTAATTTACGACAAGATACGGGTGCGTTATGGGAAAATTTTCTTATTAACGAAAGAGTGAAGAATAGTCTTAATAAAGGTAAGGATTTTAACCGATATTTTTGGCGTACTCATAGCCAACAAGAGTTGGACTATATTGAAGAATATGGAGGCGCTCTATATGCTTTTGAATTCAAGTGGAAAAAACAAAAGTTCAATCCTCCTTCTTCGTTCGTTGACAATTACAAGGGAGCTACGGTAGAGCTCATTCACCATGAAAATTTCGAAGCTTTTATAACGGGATGAACTAAGGGGTATTCGAACGACACGCGGGATCGGGATGATATGCAAGTCTTTCGTCCATTGATACACTCAAATTTGTTCCAAGAGTCACATTTACACCTTGCACTGCGGGGGCCGCAGACGCGGTTCCGGGACTAAATTCTCCAAGTGTCGTATATGCCCCCAAGAAAGCGTTATCAATGTATGCCATCAGCATTGCGGCTCCCGGTTTCACTTGATTGAAGCCCGGACCGGTATTGAACGATTTACCGAGGAGGGTGACGTAATAGGTCGTATTTTGGTTAAGCATTACGCCGTTCGGGAATTCGGCGAGAAAGACATAGCTGCTTCCGTAGCCGTTGGCACCAGGCATCGGATTGACTTCAATGCTTGCGAGTGCGCTTTGCGTATAATCGGCGGACGAACTGATAAGCACTTTGTAGTTATTTGCGATATCGAGCGCGGCCGATTGTGCTGTAACACCCTTAAATACCTTAAACGGAAGACGATCCAGCCGGAGATCATGGCCGGCGTTTACAAGCTTCCAATTGGACATGAATTTCCATTCATCTTGGTAAGTACATGCCGGAGTTACGTTCATGGTAAAAGAATAACTACTGACGAAACCGGATGTAATGCTTGGGTCCCCGATCGGCTGATATGCGCCCCCACCGGTGGTTTGGGAAGGAGCTTTAACAGGGGTTTGTACGGCCGGAGCTTTTTTGGTAAATCCTTTGAAATTGCTTAATTTGCCCTGACTGTCACCGGGTGGGAATGTGCCGAATCCGATAAACGCTACTAGCGCAAGCCCGAGGAGTCCGATAAGAAGTTTTTTTGTGTTCATGTGTGTTTGGTTAATACATTATATATAAAAATAAGGATTATCTTGCCGAATAATCATCGGTAGCGGTGTAACCGTCGGAAGTTGTAAGGCCGGATCCACTTCTCAAAACTGTCGGATTTTCTATTTCAAATAATCCACGCCGTGGCGCAATATAAGTTTCTCTGGTATTTTGGAGAGGCACTCTGATTTGGGTGTAGTCTTGAGGCAGAGCAATTGGCGGTTCCTGGTATTGCGGAACCTGTTTCAATCGTCCCTGAATCGCCTTACTTGGCAGTAAGCCGAACGCGACAAGCGCACCGAGCAGTACGATCATGCCAAATACCAATACTTTGATCGTTTGTTTGTTTTTCATGTAGAAGCTGGTTAAAATGATAAAATTTAGTTTATCACTTCGCGGAAGTATAACATTTTAACGCGTGTATGTCAACCGAAACGACCTAAAAATAGATAAATTCAGGAATTATGGTTAAATCCACGGAAAGGTTGGGGGGATGCTCTATGGCACTATCTGCGTTTCATCGGAATTTTCTCTTTTGCGAGATCTTCGGCTTCGGTTATACGCACGACATTGATTTTTATAGTTCCGGGATAGCCCATATTGGCCTCTATGTCTTTCGCAATCTTGGATGCCATTTCGGCCGCGTACGTATCGTCCACCTTTCTTTCATCAACGAATACGCGCACTTCGCGTCCAGCGTTCATGGTAAATACTCTCTTCACACCCTCAAACTTGCTTGCGCGTTCCTGGAGTTCGGTCACGAGCTTGATATATTTTTCTATGGTTTGCTGGCGAGCACCCGGGCGAGACGCACTCATTGCATCTGACGCCTTCACGAGAAAGTCCTCTGGGCGGATACAAGGTACCGCATCGTGGTGGGCGAAGGCCGCGTGAATAGTGAGAGGATCCATTTTGAACTTCTCCATGAGGTCCTTCGAAAGATAATCATGTCCGACGCTGGTTTCGAGGTCGTGGTCTATGGCTTTGCCGAGGTCGTGATAGAACGCCGCGTCCAATGCACGCTGTACATTAGCTCCTATCTCCTCCGCAAGCATGCGTGCGAAAAACGCGACTTCCATCGAGTGTTTCCAGATATTTTGACCGAAACTGGTGCGATATTCGAAGCGCCCGACGAGATAGAGCAGATCTTCCGGCAGGCCTTTATATCCGAGTTTCTGTGCCGCTTTTTTCCCGAATTCCATAATATTCGCGTCGATCTTTTTCTTTGCTTTTGCCAAATGAGTATCTATGATTTTTTCATCAATGCGCTTTTCGTTTGAGAGGCTCATCATCGCTTCTTTTGCAATCGCGCGTTTGTACATATTCAGGCAGGAGACGATGACCAGATTCGGTTCGTAGTTAAAAATCACCACACATTCGGCCTTTTCCTCGAAGTAATTTATATTGCGTCCACCCGCACCCACAAGCGGTCCTTTCATATCGTCTCGCTTGAGTTCAAACGAGAATTCTTTGCGATCCACGGAACTGCCATCGGTGTAGCGCTGGAGCGTGGAGCGCAGGATATCTTTTGCCAGAGGGATCATCTCTTCCTTGAATGCACTACTCTCCGTTTCGCGGAGGCGCGTGTCCTTCCATTCCACGAAATCATGTTCAAACTTGGTCTGAATTTCGCTCAATATGGTCTCGGGAGTGGTGCCGGCCTTTTTAGCGACGGCGTCTGTGGTGGCGCGGCGCGTATCGGCAACTTCTTTATTTTTTTTGGTAAGTTCTTTGTCGAGGTTATGGATGGTGCCTTCCAGTTGCATGAGCCTCGCGCCGCGCTTCTCCGAAAGCTCTTCTTTCTCCTTTACGAGTTCGGTTTGTCGCTTGAGCTGCGCTTCCAATTCCGCATTGAGTTTTTTGAGACGCTCTTTTTCGTAGGTGGCATGTTCTTTGCTTTTTTCCAACAATTCTACGTTCTTTTTCTTTTGTTCCTCGAGCATTTCGTGCGCTTTCGCCTTCGTCCGCTCCGCAATTTTATCCGCCAACTTCACAGACGTGATGACGAAAAATACGATTACTCCCGCGAGAATTGCTCCGATGTATCCAATCATTTTGAAAAAATATAATGTTTGTTCAGCTTACCCGCCCCCACGTTCTTAGCCGAGCGCTTTTCTATCTTAGCACGGTTTAATAAATGAGCAATTGATATGAAGAAAAAAGGTTTAGAGAGAACAATACAGCGGGGAGGTTTTTCTTAGGTCAGCAATGACGCGGGGGAGAGTGTCTACCACGTATTTCACGTCTGCCGCGGTGGTTGAGCGGCCGAGGGTGAGGCGTAGTGCGCCGTTGGCGAGTTCGGTGGAGCGGCCCATGGCAAGCAATACGTGAGAAGGGTCGAGTGAGCCGGATGTGCATGCCGAGCCCGAAGTCGCGCATATACCAAGTTCATCGAGTTTGATAAGAAGTGTTTCACCCTCGATGCCTGCGAAGGAAATGTTTACGTTGTTGGGGAGTCTCATGCGTCCATGGTCGTTGGCTTTCAAGGCGAGCGCCGTGGAGTTGATGTACGGATATCCATTCAAAAATGAATCGGGAATACACGCCAGTAGTTCTTTTGTAAGAATGTCACGCAATTCCGCTAATCTTGTATTTTCCTTCAGGCGATTTTCTTGTGCTATTTCAAACGCCTTTGCGAGGCCGACGATGGCCGGTACGTTTTCAGTGCCTGCGCGCAGTCGATGTTCTTGGCCTTCACCCCCGAAGATGAGCGGCACCAATTTTATCGATTTTTTCTTATAGAGGACGCCGATACCTTTGGGGCCATAGATTTTTGAACCGTTCAGCGTCAACAAATCCACGTTCAATTTCCGCACGTCCATTTCGAGTGTACCCGCCGCCTGACATGCATCCGTGTGAAACGGTACCACGGCTTTTTGGCAGATTTTTCCGATCTCGCTTATGGCATTTATCGTCCCCACTTCATTATTCGCATACATGATCGTGCAGAGAATAGTATTTTCCCGTAGCGCCTTTTTCACCTTCGCAGGATCAACCATCCCGTATTCATCCACCTCCACATACGTTACGTCACAGCCATAATTTTTCTCCAAATATTCACAGGTGCGTAGCACTGCGCTGTGTTCGACCGCGCTTGTGATGATGTGGGGACGTTTGTTTTTTGCGAGTTTGCTTTCTCCGAAAGGGCCGGATACCGCCGCTCGAAAGACACCCTGAATCGCCAGATTGTCGGATTCAGTCCCTGAGCCGGTGAAAATAATTTCTCTCGGCTCCGCGTGAAGGATTTTTGCCACTATAGCACGTGCTCCGTCCACCGCCTGTCTCGCTTCCTGCCCTTTATGATGAATACTGCTCGGATTCCCGTATTTCTCTTCAAAATACGGCATCATAACCTCCAGTACCTCGGGAAGTACATACGTCGCCGCCGCATAGTCCAAATAAATCGTTTTTTTCATAATTTTTATATGGCGGGGATCAGTATATCACAGGTCGCTGTCAGCATGAAACTTGTCAATAAAACTGAGGTTTGAAATCGAATACGTCAATGGTGAGTGAGGGCACACCGCAATAATTGAGACATTTTGTCATCTTAAAATGGTTATTTTTGGCTTTTTCAAGCTGTAATTTCCGACTAAATTATGATATGTTCCCTCCGCGGTTTTCTACAACTTTTTTGATAGCATCCTATTTTACAACTAACACATGGAAGAAAAATCACATGACCAGACACATCATCAAATTCATGATCAATTTGTGGTTCTCGGCAGACAACGAAATAGAATTACCTATGAACTATTGGCACTTTTACCACGTATCTATGAACAAGGTATTTATAAAGAACACAAATGTGCGACCATTTCCGAATATGCGGGCAGGTTCGGAGGTTTATCAAAATTCGTGGTTGAAAAAACGTTAAAACTGCATGAAAATCTCAAAAATAAGCCTTCTCATCAAGCTAT
>CAYHQD010000017.1:0-15916 GCA_964358905.1 uncultured Candidatus Peribacteria bacterium | reverse complement strand
CTGCTGAAACCACGTAGGTTTATTAAAATAAATGACTTCTCGAGCAGATCGAGATACCTTGCAACGGTATTCCTATTGAGTCCAAGTTGTCCCCCCAATTCCGAAAGGGATACGCTTTGCCCGATTTGGAATGCAAGGAGAGTGACTAGGTCACGCAATTTTTTCGAGTTTTTGATATTCTCCAACTCAAGAATATCCTTGAAAAGATAAGAATCAATAACTTCTTCAAGGTATATCGACCTTTCTTCGGGTGGAAAATCGTATACCTCAGGGTATCCTCCGTATATGAGAACATTTTCTTCTAGAATTTCTTCCGTATGTTCCACTCCTCGGAATTTTATGAGTTCTTTTATGGAAAGAGGAAAAAGATTCAGTGTCCATTTACGTCCGGTAAGAGGCTCGCCGATTTGTCCCGCGAGTTCAAAAGACGCCGACCCGCTTACAATAATTTTTATTCCGGGTATATGATCCACCATCAGTTTAAGATTTATCCCAATATGAGGGATTTTTTGAGCTTCATCTATCACAAGAAGATCATAACCGTCTACAAATTCTTGTAGCGTGGTAATCGATGTGGAGGAGAGTGGTTTATGAATTTTTTCCTGGCCTCCTTCGACAAATTTCACCCTTCCTTTATACGATTTTATGAACTCTTGAATGAGGGTAGTTTTCCCCACCCTCCGCGGCCCATGTATAACGACAACCTTATTTGGCTGGAGAAAATGCTGTAGTTTCTTGTAAAGAAATCGAGTGATCATACTAACCGTATTTAGCTAAATTCCGACATTTCAACTATCCGTATTTTAACAAATACCGATATCGATGTAAAGAAGTTTTAGTAAACACTCTCCAAATAGCACTTCTCGCAGTAGACGATCTCAGACCTTTCAGGAGCGTAAACCGTCTTCATCGGCTCTGAGCATTTAGCGCAAGTACGCTCCCATCGTTTATAGGGAGGGCGTTTTTTGAGACGTTCGGCATGTCTGCAATTGGGACATAAATGCGGTATCGGCAGATGCATCTTCCGGTAAAACAATAATTCTTGAGGAATTATTTTGAAATTTTTCCCGCACAGTGTACACGCCAAAATTTCTTGTGAAATGGTGTCTTGCACATGGACAATGTCATCAGGGATGACGCATGCCTGAGGTAGGTATTGTTTCAAATCTTTTTCTCTCCACTTCCATCCTCGTTTTGTTACCTCCTCTTTTGTAAAGGGAAAATATTCTTGCGCAACAGTTTCATTGTAAGGGAATACGGAGAGTTCGATAGGCAAGAACTCTCCGAACTCCCCCGTCTTTTTCATATGCCCTATTATTCTCGGCACGAGCTCCTCGTATTGTTCCTTCGTATATTGTTTATTCAGAATACAGTACTTTGCCCTATGCAATGATACGCACCCGAATAGGTATTCACTGCTGTGACAATTGATGCCGTAGAGTACATATTTGTTTTTCCATGAAAACCAGGAGAAGTGCGTCATATAAGAGTCATCCGGAGTCATGCCCTCATAACACCAATTCGGCCTCCCGCTGTTAAAAATGTCATAACTGAATTTGTTCAAATCACCCTGTCCGCAAAACTTACATCCTTCCGAATCAAGCAAGCAAAATCCGTATGTGTTTTTGCAATTCAACAGGTTGTCCCCTTCACAATTTTCACAATTTTGCATATTCATATTTTTACGTGGGAATGAAAGAATCCACTTAGCATACTCCGTTTTTAAATATTCAACCGCCTGGTGCGATCCCAAATTATAAGAGGACATTTTTTTCTTATATTCTTCTTCCATATACGGTTGATTGAAAATATAAAACTGTTTTTGGCGAAGCCCGATGCATCCGAAACAATTTTTGCATCCTTTGAGATCAAACCCGAAAAAACAATCACTGCAATTTTCCGAACACTGCATAAAGCCGCAATGATAAAGACCTTGAGAATCAATGCTTTCATATACGAGTTCCGATTTTGAGACATTACTGCAATCGCAAATATTGGAGTTGTAAGAAGCATTTATATTACAGTAAAAAGAGCCCTGCGTATACCACGTGCCCACGACAAAATAACAATTTTTCCCATATGCAAAATCCTGACAGTATTCGCAATTCTGACTGCCGATCCCATTGTCGTTTTGTATGGCGAGCTGAGGAGTTTTATCCATCACCTCTTTCAGTTGTTCGAAAAACGGTCGATTGAAATCGAATTCTTGCCCGTAGCTTTTTCCATCCCACGAATCACCCCACCAACACGTATTGCAATATATCGGACATTTTGTCTCCGGCGGATATATCGAAACCATCGACTTTTTACACATGTCGCATGTTCGCTGATACATGAATCGCTCATTACGCCATGCAATCCTGCGCCGCATACGACAGTCCGGACAGAGAGTCGGTGGCGGTATGGGGCATTTTTTATCACCAAAAACAGGTGAGATTTTATCGTAAAATTCCAAATCCGCAGAAGTAACGGGGAAGCCCACACCGCATTGTTTGCATACCTGATCCATTTGTGAGTGAGTTTTTAAGAATTTTTCATATTTAGACGTTAATGTACACCAAGTTTCTAGTTCAGAAAATAGAATAAGCCGAGTACGTTTTCGAAATTCATACTTGCACATAAATCTAATCAATACTATAATATTAATGTAATTAATTAATATTACTAAATATATGAATACGTACACCCTTAAACTTTTCAATACCGGTCAGATTACTCTGCCCAAGAGTTGGAGGACGAAGTTTAAAACCAAGAATTTTGTGGCGAAGGAGACGAGTGAAGGGTTGCTTATTCAGCCGCTTAGGGATAAAAAAATTGTGTATTTCAAAAATAAGCAGGGATACGGGTTGTACTGTGAAGATGGGTTGCCGGTAGATGATATTGTATATAAAATAAAAGAGATCCATGGATCAGATTGAGAAGTTTTTAAGAAAAATAGAAAAAAAACTCGCACTTAACCTGATGGCGGTTTTGCGGCATATCGTGGCGCTAAAGCTTGATGATTATGATGTGGAAAAAATGAAAGGGTTTGACGACCATTATAGAATCCGCGTGGGGAAAATCAGAATTATATTTCTGAAATCATCGCAAAAAGGCACACCGATCTATATCGAATATCGAGGAGGGGTTTATAAGAAATTTTAACTCTCCACAAGACTTCTTATTTTTGTAATACGGCAAGGGATTGCACGGGAAAATGAATCAGTAAAAGTCCGCTCGGTAAGCGTCTTCGCAGTATACCGTCTCGGGTCTGTCTGGTGAGTACGTAGTCCATATTTCATTACCGGTTTTTGCGCAGTTGCGTTTCCAAAGAGTGCGTGGATTGCGGCGAGCCATGCGATCGAAGTGACGTTGGTCAGGTGACCGGCGAGGTGCGGGAAGCCCCATTCTTTTCAAAAACTTTAATTCCTGCGGGATGATTTTGTAGAGTTTATTGGACTTTTCACACGTGAGAATTTGTTGAGTAATTGTGTCGGGCGCATAATTGATATGATCGGGGATTTCAACCACTGGACCCTGGTAATCGTATACGCTTTGAATATCCTTCCATGAGTATCCGCGCGCACGAGCAGCTTCTTCGGTGAGTGGCGCGTACTCAACGGCAAGCGTTTCGTTGAATGCAAACACGGAGAATTTTTCAGGGAAAAATTCCCCGAATTCTCCAGTACCTTTCATCTGCTCGATTATTCTCGGCACCAGTCCCTCATATTCTTCTTTTGAATACTGCTTATTTAGGATGCAGTACTTCGCTTTTTTCAATCCTACGCATCCGAAACAATTTTTTGAGGAAAAACAATGGTCGCAATAAGTGAGGTCACTGCATCCCGACCAACACAGATTACAAAAACGTAAATTAAAAAGATCGTATCCGCAGGCCTGACATTCATATATGCGCTCCGCTTTCGATCCCCAATATGAGTAGTCCATGCAATTTTTCACGCCCGCTTCCAAGTTCGAGCAATGCATTACGTCTTCGCAATCATTCGCCATGTACGCATCAAAGCTGTTCTTGCAGTTGGAAATATCATTACCTGTCACATTTTCATTATTCGTTCCATGATATTCTTTTACAATCATTCCCCCTTTCATCTCTTCAAATTTTTTCACGCATTCTCTGAATTTTTTATATGACCCCAGATCCATATTTTTTCTGAATTCTTCAAACTCATCCGGAGAAACTTTTTTATTGGAAATATGATACTCGGCGTTTTTTAAGTTTGTGCAAAACATAATATTTTTACATCCGACGCATGCTTTCGAAAAATACACATCGGAGCAGTTGTGACATTCTTCGGAGTAAATTGCGTGATAGCATTTTTCACAGTCATTTGTCTCATAGCAAAGCTCGTTGTACATGCAGTTTTCATTATCCACGCAATCCTTGGAGTAATTGATCCAAGAACCATAATAACAATCTTCGCAATGATTGGTAGAAAAGCAGAGATAGCAATTTTTATTTTGCGAAGCGCAGTTGCAGTATTCACTGTTCCACATGGGTTGTTGTTGTTGGAGTGCGAGTCGTGGCACTTGATTTCGCAGTGCGAAAAACTGCTCGAAAAACGGACGATTGAAATCGTAATTTCTTCCAAAAAAAAGAGGATTCCACGCATCACTCCACCATGCATCTATCGAGTATACCGGATAGGGTTTGTCATCGGATGCGGACGAGATCATTTGTTTTCCCGTCAACGCGCATTTTCTATGATATAAATTTCGTTCATTTCTATATGAAAGTCTCCGTCGCATGCGTTCATACGGACTTAATGTGGGCAGAGGTACTCCCATCTCTTTCAGAAAATTCTGCTCCCAATCGGAAACGTAAAATTGTTGGTCTGAGATGCGGCATGTTTGAACGATGTCAGGCATAGAGATTATTGTAACATGTTTCGCAATAAATTTTTTCTAACCTTTCGGGATTGTAACTCGTTTGTAAATCTATTTTACATCCTTCGCACTTTCTCGGGTACAATTTTCGCGGGTTACGTTTTTGGAGGCGTTTTGCATGACGCGCATTCGGACAGAGTGTGGGAATCGGGACGCTCCATTTATGGTAAAACGAGAATTCTTGCGGAAGTATTTTATAAAATTTCCCTGTATCGGCGCATTGTAAAATGTGATTTGAAATTTCAGCATTCGCATCGTTTATGGAATCGGGTACTGCTATCTGCGGGCCTTGGTAGTCGTTCTGATCATCAGAATCTTTGTAGCGCAGTGAACGCTTCATGCACTCTTCTTTGGAAAGCGGGAAGATATCTCCGGCTACCGTTTCGTTGTAAGCGAACGCGGAAAGTGACATCGGCAGGAATTCTCCGAATTCCTTTGTACTTTTCATATGCTCGATAATTCTCGGCACAAGTTTTTCATATTCTTCTCTACTATATTGCTTATTTAAAATGCAATACTCTCCGTGCTTCATGCCTGTGCATCCGAATAAATTATGCGCGTTTTGGCACGCATATGAGTACATCACGTTATAAGAATCATTGACGATGCAGTGGGAAAAAAGAATGTTCGTTGCATTGATACCGATGGTGCCCGATTCGTATATCAGCTGGATTTTTTCACCGAAAGAAGAAGTGTCCATACAGTCATTGGCATTGTATACAGAGTCGCAGTGGCGCATATCGCGTACATACCCCACATTGAAACAATCGTGGACGTCCTTCGCATTATAAAGGTAATCACCAGTCGAGTTTTCGATTTGAACTCCGTGGAATGCCTTGCATGGAAACTGTGCAGCGTAATCCTTAAATCGTGACTCAAATTCTTTTACAAAATTGAGACTGTCGAATCGAAATTCTTTCTTCATTTTTTCGTACTCCTCTTTTGAGTACGGCTGATTAAAGATGTGATATTCCTTCTGTCGCAAATTCACACAACCTATGCAATTTTTACACCCGATACAGTTTTTTAAGGAATAAGAATCCGAACAATTCGTGCAGTCTTGGCTGTATTTAAGGTTGTAGCAAGTGTTGCAATCAGTGCATTCGTAGAGAAGTTCAGAGTGAGTGATATAAGAAGAGTCGAGGCAGGATTTTGAGTGTTTGACGACATTCCCGTACATGCAATCTTCATTGAAATCAGAATCAAAAATGAGATAGCAGTTTTTATTATTGCCGGCGTAGTTTGTGTACAGGCAATTGTTTTCCGCGATATCGTGGGAGCTCGTGATATGCGGCAGAGGCACCTCATGCATCAGTTCATCAAACTGTTCAAAAAACGGACGGCTAAAATCGAAGTCGCGCCCATAATCTTTTGCATCCCATTTATCTCCCAACCATTCTTTATGATCGTACACCTTGTATGATTTACTTGTCCCGCCGTGGCGGTGATCCGGCGAAAAATTTGAAATGATAGCGCGTCCCGTGAGGTCGCATTTGCGGTGGTACAGATGTCGTTCGTTGCGAAATGCAAGTCGGCGTTGTTGTCGACATTCGGGGCAGAGTGTCGGTAACGGCAAGTCATACCTCACTCCGTTGATCACCGGCGAAAGTTTTGTGAGAATGGCTTGATCTTCATTGGTAATGACGAATGTGTGGGCGGAGTTTTGCCTGCATATTTTCGTGAAAGATGTCATAAAATAGTATTACAAGCTAATAAATTTCCTTGGAATATGTATCGAGCGAGTAGACGATTTCAGGACGTCCCGGTGCGTACGTCGTCTGAATAGGTACACCGGTTTTCGCACATACGCGATCATAGAGCAGGTAGGTATTTCTCCGTGCATAGCGATCGAGGTGTCGTTCCGCAGGGCAGAGAACGGGTATGGGAACGGCGAGTTTTTTATACAAACGCAATTCCTGAGGAGTAATTTTGTAAAGTTTCGCGCTTTTTTTACATCGCAGAATTTGTTTTGTGATCTCTTCTTGAACATCCTGAATGTTGTCGGCCACTTCCGTATCCGGTCCTTGATATGCATTTTTCTCATCATCGTCTCTCCAACGAAATCCGCGTGCAAGTGCATCTTCTTTTGTGAGTGGAAAATTTTCCATGGCCACGGTTTCGTTGTAGGCGAATGTCGAAAATTCTTTTGGAAAGGATTTCCCCCAGTCTCCGGTTTTTTTCATGTGCTCAATTATGCGGGGCACGAGTTCTTCGTACTCGCGCCTGGAATATTGTTTATTCAGTATGCAGTATTTCTTTTTCTTGAGTCCTACGCATCCGAAAATATCGCTCGATCCGGTGCATAAATATGAGTACGTCGCATTGCTAATGTTGGTAAGGCAGTTACTGCAAAATCTTAAATTGTACGCATTATCCCCGCATGCACCGCACATATACATAAGCTCCGCTTTGAATCCCCAGGCCGCATAGTTCATCGCCGACTTCACTCCTCCCGCCACTCTCACGCAGTTGTAACAGTCTTCCAAATCTTTGCAGTCGAAACAATTTTCGCTGTTTTTGGAATTATATAAATGGTCGCCTGTGCAGTTATCGTTGTTTTCTTGATATACGGCGCGATGAGGAGAACGCACGAAAAATTCTTCACACATTTTTTGGAGTGCAAGAACGCCCGAGCGGGAGCCTAGTTTGAACGCTGACTTGTGTTTTTCATATTCTTCTTTCGTATATTGCACGTTAAATATCATATACTTTTTCTGTCGCTGATTGATGCACCCTATGCAGTCACTGCACGATTGGCAGTCAAATAGGAAATAGCTGTCGCGGCATTGTTTGCAGTTTTGAGAATAGAAAAGTTGATGCCCTCCTTCGCAGTCTATGCATTGATAACAAAGTTCACAGCTGTAGACATTTGAGCAGTCACTGCAATCTTTCGAATGGTAAATGCGGTTTGAAAAATAACAATCCTCGCTGTAGTCCGCTTCGGAAATCAGGTAGCAATTTTTGATGTAGCCCGTGCAATTTGTGAAATCACTGTTTTCATTTGAGCCACTTATGACAAATACCGACATGTGTGGGACTTTAAGTTTTAGCTCATGAAATTGTTCGAAGAAGGATCGTGAGAAATCAAAATCCACTCCGTAATCGGTCGCGTCCCATTTATCTCCCCACCATTCACTCGCTTCGTATACGGGGAAAGGGCTGTCGGCGTGATGTTGTGAAAGAATTTGTTTTCCCGTCAGATCGCATTTTCGATAATAGAGCGTACGGGCATTTCGTTCACTCATCAGTCTGCGAATACGTTCTTCGGGACAGATATCAGGCAGTGGCACATTCATCATTTCACAGAACTGCTGTTCTTTTTCCGAAATGGTAAATTTTTTACCAGTGAGCTCGCATGTTTTGGTGAGTGAAGTCATTCACAAGAAAATAATATTTTACAAGTGGCAAGTGTAGCGCGTTAGTGTAAGAGTGTCTATACGAATATGTTGATTTTGGCTAATTAAAGCTGTAAAATTCTGTAGAAAAAGATTTACAACAACGTGATAACTCTCGCCCTTGCTCCATTCCAATCTCCAAAATCTCGGTCTTTCTCAAGAGGAGGCTCAAGTCTATCTCACGGTTATAGAGTTGGGTGGATCTTTTGCGAGTAGCATTGCTCGTCGTGCAAAAATTCCTCGTGTGAATTGTTATCATGTCCTAGAAAAATTAAGAAGAAAACAACTTATCACCGCTTATACCAAAGATGGCACGAAGTTTTTTGTGGCGGAGCCGCCGCAGGTGCTCATAAATCAGCAAGAAGAGAGGTTGGAACTCGCAACTCGTATAGTGCCGGAGCTTCTCAAGCTTTCAAATGTGGAGGCGTTTAAACCGATCATTCGTTCCTACGAAGGGCTCGAAGGTATTAAAGCGATATTTGATCAGACGCTTGAAGCGAAGTCGGAAGTGCTGGGGTATACGAACCTTGAGGCTCTCGGAGAATTACTGCCCGACTATCTTCCCGAATACACGAAAAAGTTGGTAAAGAAAAATGTGAAGGCGCGTTTTCTTTCTCCATCTACCCGGAGGGCGCGTGAATTTCTCTCGACATTTTATCCGAAGGGTTTTCCTGAGGAGCTGGTGGAAATTCTCTTCGTAAATCCAAAAGAATTTGATTTTGAAAATCAAATTTCCATCTATGATAACTCAGTCGCTATTATTTCGCTGAACCCTGATGAACTCATCGGCGTACTTATAGAATCCGCCGTCTACGCAAAAACCGAGCGCGCAGTCTTCAACCTTTCATGGCTCGGTGCGACAGCGTTTGTGGCCCAGTGAGCGAGGCGAAGTTTTTTACACAGGGTATTTTTCGAGAAAATGTTCCAACCCCGCTTTCCAATCTCTCAACTTCGGGAGTTTCGTATTGATAAGTGTCGAGTGCTGAGGCCGTTTCGCAGGGAGTGGGTAGTCTTCCGTAGCAATGGGGATAACTGGAGTTTCTGATTTTTTCAGGGTGGCAATTTCTTTTGCAAATTCATACCACGTGGTGGTGCCGCTGTTCGTGAGATGATATATGCCCGAGGCGAGAAGTTCGCGCGGAAAAATAAAATTCTGCAATACCGCGAGCGCCAGATCCATAGTGTAGGTAGGACTGCCAAATTGATCATTCACAACTTTTAATTCGGGTTTTTCATTAAGCAAACGCGTGATAGTCGCGACAAAATTTTTCCCGTTTGGACCATATAGCCAGGAAGTCCTCACTACATAATAAGGCGCTCCGCCCATTGCATAGGCAACTGCTTTTTCACCTGCGAGTTTTGACTCTCCGTAGACAGAAAGAGGGCGAGGTATGTCGCCCTCTTTGTATCCTGTTTTCTTCCCTCCATCGAATACGTAGTCGGTGCTGAAATGTATGAGCGCAACCCCATGTTTCGCACACGCCTCCGCAATATTTCGTGCTCCAATTTCATTCACCTTAAACGCTGACTAGCTTTCCGTTTCCGACAAATCCACTTTCGTGTACGCCGCGCAATTTATGCATAGATTATCGCTCCTATTGATTACCGAAAAAACACTGTCCCTGTTCGTAATATCTAAGTCCTCTTTCCCGAATGCCTTAAAGTTAAGACCGTGTCCCTCAAGCGTCGTTTTAAATGCTGTTCCCAGCATGCCGTGTGCGCCTAAAATGAGTGTCATAAAATTTACTAAAATATTTACTTTATTCGCTACGAGAGTACAATAAACCAGAAAAATAATCAAAAACACATACAAAATGAAAAAGAAAACATTGTTTCTCATTCTTTTCGTACTCGGAGCCCTGGCGCTCACAGTGGCTTTTACAGTGCTCAATAAGTCTGCGGCGATCGTGCTAACTTCCATAGATACCGCTACGGCGCACCTCGACTCAATCTCTCCATTTCCCGATGTTTCACCGAATAGCGATTCGTTTGATGCCATTACCTATTTGAAACAACAGGGTGTTTTGAAAGGAAACAAAGACGGTACATTCCAACCGACGAGCAAACTCAATCGCGCCGAATGGGCGACGATTCTCACGCGTATGAAAAATGTCGAACCGAATGCGAATGAATTTAAAAACTGCTTCCCGGATGTAAAGAACGAATGGTTTGCACCATATGTGTGTTACGCGAAAAAAGAAGGTTGGGTGACGGGTTTCAAGTCCGGTGAACTCGCGGGTAAATTCGGTCCGAATCTACCGCTCAAAGACGTGGAAGTACTCGTGACGCTGAGCAGGATATTTGTGTGGCCACTGTCCGAAGGACAGTCTTCCCCCTTTTCCGGCACGGCCGGAGATACTTGGTATGCTCCCGCTCTCAACTATGCCATCAAGCATGATATATACAGTGACGACGTAAAAGTCGTGGATTTGAATCGCGAAAAAATGGCCGATATGCTCTTCCGCAGTGTGGCGGTGCAGTCAGCCGACGACGGTGTGCAGAGAAAAGAGTTCTCAAAAGAGGTTGCGGATGAATTGAAACAAAAGGATCTACATGAAGTGGTGAAGATGGGTGCTTCGGATGCTGAAGAAGATGCTGAAGAATCAGATTCCCCTCCTCCTGCAGAAAGTGGCGGTGGAAGTGGAAATAATACCGATGATGATTCTCCCACCGGAGATGAGGCGGTCAAAGAACATATCTTCGTATGCGATCTCCCGGGAGCGATATGTAGCCCGCGTCCTCTCAAATTGAAAATGGACAGAAAAAATTCCATGGAGCAAGTCGAAGTGATTCTGAAAAAAGTCGGCAAAGACAGAGCAACCATCAGTTTTGACGGTAAGGAGAAAAAGATGAAGTTGTTTGATGCCGTGGTAAAAGATAACTTTATTATGACTCTTGTGGATGTGGATGACACGCATGAAATAGCGTATGTGTATAAAAACGCATATCCTCAAACCAATCAGCCGGGTGGAAAAAATCTTGCGGAAATGGATTTTACGCAGGATGGAAAAAAGACGGAATTCCTGATAAAAGAAGTAGTAACGGAAACATCGGAAAGGGATGATACATGCACTATTAATTATATGATCGCTGTCGAGGTGGATGTTTTCGATGTGACTTCGCTCGAACTCATACTCAAGAAAAAGTATCCGCTTGTTGAAAGCGGTGAGACGGTTGAAGGCGAGTGTAAAGATGAAAGCGATGTGCCGGAAGATACCGTTATCCGCATCCCACCGGAGACCTCGACTTCAACCGATGATTCATCCCCTATCCCACCTGCCAACACCGCGCCAAAAACCACGAGTGTATCAAAAGACGCCACTTCAACGAATACGCCCGCGACTCCCGCCGACAACTCTCCGAAAACCATAACCTTCAATGAAGACTCCCTCTATCATGATTCCACGAAAATCAGAAAAATGGAACCTATACATTCTTCCACCGATGGTCGAGGTTGGATCTCCACTCCTCCAAAAGCGGATGATGTGAAAAAATTCACTACGGGTTACGGAAGCGAGGTGGTTGATGTGGGACAAACGATTGAGGTCAAAGGCACGCTTGTGACTGTGGCGAAAACGCTCAAAAACGGCATGCTACAAATCGAAGTATTTAACCCGTTGAAAGCGAAGCCATACGAAACTTATGTATTAAATTTATACGAAGTGATAGAAATCAACGGCCAGTTTATGACAAACGGAGGGGCGATCCCCAACGAGGCCGGTTATCTGTATGTGACAGATATTTTGCCGAAGGACCCATTGCATCTTTTTGAAATTTTGCCGCGGGAAAATAATTCGGTAAAAGGTGCTCGCGAGACCGTTACACGTGTGTATATAGAATCTCCGACCAACGATCCAAAAGTGGATGATATGATTAAATTGAAAGTAACTGCATGGAATGCGGATGGCAAAAGTGTAAATGTGCAGGGCGAGTCTCTCGTGCTTGTGCTCGCCGCCGGTTACGATGAACGAATACGTATCCCTCTTATCAACGAAGGGTTTGGTGAATACAGCGCGTCGTTCAGCACGAGCTGGGCGGGAAATTATGGAATTTATGTGGATAATGGAGCAACATATGCGGAAGGGGATGGTTGGGTTACAACTACCCCCGGCGATCCCGCGACCGTGGATATGGAGGTGACAAAGGAACAAGTGAACGCGCTTTTCAAAGATACTCAGGAGATAGAAGTTCGATTGCTCGATAAATACAGCAATGTCATTTCTTCAAATATCAATGACTATGAGGTTACCGTAGATGGTCCGGGCAGAGTGATCGGGAAATACTCTTCCGGTGGTAAGAATTTTATAAATGTGAAAGGCGAAGGACTTGAAGAAGTGAAATTGACCGTCACCTACAAGGGGAAAGTTGGAATACAGCCCAAAAGCGTAAAACCGCTCAAATATAATCCTCTTTTGCTCGACTATGATCCCGGACGCAAAGCTACGGAGGAGTTTGATATAGGTGTGGATATATGGGTGCCTGAGAATGAAGGGTCGATCAAATCATACGAAGTCGAGATAGAATACAATACGGACCATATGAAATTTATAGGTACGAAAGTTGGGGAAGGTGAAGGTGCGTACGACACATTTGTTTCAGAAACGGCTCCAGGTAGGCTGACCGTGAACGGAGGTTCGGAAATTCCGGATAGGAATTTTATAGATGCAACGACGCTCAGATTTTCCCCTTTGGTAGGGACTGTTGGCGTAGGTGTTATTTTCATTCCCGATATGGTGGTTACGGTGATAAAGGATACGGAAAAAGTAATTCGTATGCCGGAGTCCAGCGGTTGGGGAGAAAGTGTCCAGCGTTGGTGGTATGAATTCAAGCCCGTGAAAGAGATAGGTATCGATGTATGGATTGTAGAGGGCACAGGTGTAAGTCGGGGAGATGTAATGGCTGATATCAATAAAGCGGCGGATATATTTTCGTATGCGGCGGGAGTATGCAGTTGCCCTTTCTGGCTCAATTTCAAAGTGAATTTCCAGCCGATTATTTCATTGGCGGATTGGAGGACGAAGGTGGATATAGCCGGAGGCGGAAGACATCCAGATTCATTGGACGACACGAACGGAGAGGAGGCGAATCTGAAAAACAACTTCACTGCCAATGCGAACAACGTGCAGGTCTGGTATGTGCCGGATATTTTCGGGCCGTACATCGGCACTTCATATCCGAATAACGGGGGTATTTCGATGGATAATTCGATCGACAATGATAATCGCGCGCTTGCTCATGAACTCATGCACCAAGTGAGTGGTAACAAGATAAAAGATCCTACCCATCCGAATGGTGCCGCCCAGGGCGCAAATGATTTCGGCAATACAATGAGTTACGATCATACGGGCGATACCGTGACCAAAATTCAGTGCGATCTCGTCAAAACGGAGTATCCGTACAAGTAATCGTTGAGTGCTATACCACGGCTTCAAGATAGCATTTCTCACAATACACTTTCTCGGGACGATCCGGAGAGTATGACGATTTCAAGGGGGTTTTACATGCCGCACATACTCTATCATATAGCCGTCGTTCGTTTCTGAATTTCGCGCGCTCTTGATGACGCGCTTCGGGACTTAAGTGAGGGATCGGAAGTCCGACTTTTTTGTAGAACGCCAACTCTTGCGGGATGATTTTATAATTTTTACCGGTGAGTGAGCACGCCAGCGTTTCGCTGCTTATAGTGTCGGGTACATCATTGATTGAATCGGGAATCACATATGTTTGCGGCACATAGTTTTTTTCTTCGATCGCCACGGTTTCTTGATACGAATATGGGCTCAAATTTTCGGGGAAGAACTCGCCATATGCCTTCGCACTTTTCATCTGTTCAATTATTCTCGGCACGAGCTCTTCATATTCTTCCTTCGAATATTGCTTATTCAAAATACAATACTGTTTTTGTCTCAGACCTATGCATCCGAAACAATTCCTACAGTTGTTCATACACGAATCACAGTACGTGAGATCGGCACCCGAATAACAGTTGACGCAAAATTTTGAGTTAAACGGCATAGGAAAGCACTCGCAATTTTCATAGCCGAATTCGCCGTTTGCATAAGAGCAGTCCATAGCGTCTTTTATTTGAAACGCCCCCTGAATATATTTGCAATCCTTTGCTTCGGTGACTTCGAAACATTCTTCGCAATTCTCCGTGTCCGTGAGGAAATCACCGGTGGAATTTTCGATTCGCCCGTTCCTTCTCATATATAAGTAAGGGGCGTCTTTGATGAAGTTCAGAAAATAGTTTTTAAAATAATCATAGTTTGCGCGAGAGCCGAGCGGATATTTTTTCATGTATTCTCCGTATTCCGCTTTCGTCACTTGCTTGTTGAAAAGGCAATACTGTTTGTTGCGAAGTCCATAGCACATGAAGCAGTTCGTGCAGTTCTTGCAATCAAGAAGAAATTTGGAGTCTGAGCAGGTTGATGAATTAAGACAGCAGACGCAGTTATAGAGTTTTTTTGAGAATACACAGTCATAACACAACTCCGCATCGTCGAGCAATAAATTGTCGAGGCAGTCGTTGGAGCGTTCGATCCAGACTCCGTAGTAGCAAGATCGATTATAATCTGAAGAAAAAAGCAAATAGCAGTCCTTCAAATTGGTGACGCAATTTGTGTAGTCGGAGTTTTCATTTTGCTCTTGGAGGACGGCGAGTCTTGGGACTTTTTTCTGCAACTGCGCAAACTGTTCGAAGAATGATTTGCTGAAATCGAACTCTTGTCCGTAGTCCAACGCGTCCCATTTATCTCCCCACCAATGTGAAAGTGAGTATACGGGAAACGGTACATTTTGGTGATATGTGGAGATGATATCTTTTTGAGTAGCGCTACATTTTCTTTTGTACAATGTACGTTCATTTCTCCATGCCGCTCTGCGTCGTTGTCGGCAGTCGGGGCACATGGTTGGAGGTGGCACGGACATTTTTTCGTGGAATGCGTGATCGCTTTCCGTGACGGTGAACGCAGATGAACACGAGTTGCAGGCGAGGGAAGTATTTTGCATAAAATGGAGGGTTATGTATTGAAGATACCATCGTACCACATTATCAAAATTATTCAATAAGCACGAAATGGCAATTTCTTATTATTTGCTTATTAAAGCCAATATATGCTATACTAAACATGTCAATAATTTTCTGACTACTGCCATGCGGGGCAGTGCACCCCAAAGCTAAAGCCGATAACTCTCATCATATGCTACATAATCTTCTTTCCACTTGCGGTCTCAACCAAACCGAACAATCCGTATTGCTCCATCTTCTCAAACGTGGGGCGACCACGGCCAGCTTGATAGCGAAGGCGACGGGACTCAAACGCCCGACCGTATATGCCATTCTGGAAAATCTTGCGATACGCGATCTCGTAGTGAAACAAAAGAAACACGAGGCGACGTATTTTTCCGCAGTGAACGCTTCCATGATCCCAAGAATTCTCGTCAATCAGGCGAATAAACAGTATGCACAGATGAAGACGGCGGCGGATTTACTCACGCCTTATCTCACGGAGGTTGCGCGCAGGAGCGAGAGTGACTTCGGTTCGTTTGAAATCACTTCGTTAGAGTCTATCGAGTCCGTGTAAGCGATGCTTATGGACTCACTCACAGGCGGAGATTTCGATGCGGTCTTCAATCCG
>CAYHQD010000016.1:0-16244 GCA_964358905.1 uncultured Candidatus Peribacteria bacterium | reverse complement strand
AAACCGACCGTATTTATACAATGAGCATTTGCGTACTCGACTGCTTTTATTATATTAGGGCTGTTACCGCTTCCCGAAATTGCTACCAACACATCCCCAGGACGACCAAGTGTCTTGAGTTGCTCCACGAAAACATCTTCATATGAAAGGTCGTTCGCGATGGCGGTCATATAAGGCACATTATTCGTAAGCGCAACCGCTCTTATTTTTTTACCTTCATTATCACCAGCATTCAGCAGTGTACCTTTATTGAAGTCACACATCATATGGGACGCAATAGCCGCACTCCCACCATTACCTATTATATAGATATTTTTGTCATTTTGCTTGGTCGCGTAAAGGACATCGACAATCTGAAAAAGTTGCGATTCATCTACACTTTGAACCGCTTTATAAATTTCCGTACTATACTGTCTGAATACTTGGCTCAAAATTGCATTATCCATGTTTACTACCAAAAGAGGATGAGTATATCATAAGGATGTTTCCTGTAATTGCAAGTATTTATACTGTATTTGCCATGCTGTTTTCTGTAAATTTCGCTCGCTTATGCTAGCTTACATTGAGTGAAGGAAAAAATACGAAAATTCGTCAAAGACTTTCTTGCTGAAAATCCGCTCAAATTCGGTAATATTCCGGCTTCCGGAAAAATCTACGATCACGAGGAGTTGGAAAACCTAATCGAGGCCTCGCTTGAGGGATGGTGGACGGACAATAAATGGGTTGGGAAGTTCGAAAAAATGATAAGAGAATTCTTTGGCACCAAGTTTGCAGTCAGTTGCAATTCCGGGTCATCCGCAAACCTTTTGGCTTTTTCCGCACTGACTTCCAAATTGCTTGGAGACAGGCGAGTGGTTCCTGGTGACGAAATTATCACGGTCGCGGCGGGATTTCCAACCACGGTTAATCCGATTCTTCAGCATGGATGCATACCTGTATTTCTAGATATTGACCTGCATACGCTTAATGTCGATACAACCAAGCTTGAAGAAGCTCTCACGGAAAAAACCAAAGCCGTCATGCTCGCGCATACACTAGGCAATCCCTTTGATTTGCAAAAAATTCGCGACTTTTGTGACAAGCACAATCTATGGCTCATTGAAGACAACTGTGATGCGCTTGGATCAAAATACAATAATAAGCTTACCGGGACATGGGGCGATATGGGGACGGTATCATTTTATCCGGCCCATCATATTACTACTGGTGAAGGAGGTGTTGTCGTAACTGATAATGTGCGACTTTCGAAGGCATTATTATCAATTCGTGACTGGGGAAGGCACTGCTGGTGCCCAACCGGCAAGGACAATACATGTTGCATGAGATTTTGTTGGAAAAATCTTGGAACCCTACCGGAAGGTTACGATCATAAATTTATCTATAGCGAGTTAGGCTACAATCTCAAAATGATGGATTTCAATGGGGCTATAGGTGTGGCACAAATGAAAAAACTCAAGAATTTTGCCGAAAAACGCAAAGAGAATTTTGAATATATGTACAAAGGAATGTTGGAATTCGGTGAATTTTTCCACCTGCCGCAAGCTACAAATGGAGCTGAACCTTCTTGGTTCGGCTTTACACTTACAATCAAAGATCCGAACAGAATACAGCGACGCGATATTATCAACCATCTTACTGAAAAAAAAATAGGTACAAGATTGCTTTTCGCAGGGAATCTGACACGCCAACCGTATTTTACGGACTATCCGGAGCGTAGATTTAGAATAGTCGGCGAACTCACCAATACAGACTACGTAATGAACAACACGTTTTGGATTGGGATCTACCAAGGCATGAACAAGAAAAAAATCGATTATGTGCTTGAAACCTTTAAAACTTTTTTACACAATAAGTGATTAAAAATATTCTTTTGACTGGAGCCACCGGCTTTACAGGCTCACACCTTTTAGGTGGGCTGCTAAATGCCGGTTACCGAGTGATTGTCCTTAAAAGATCCACATCTGACACGTGGCGTGTTGCAGAGTATTTAATGAATATTAAAACATATAACATTGATCTGCAGCCACTAGATTTACCTTTTAAGGAAAATCAAATCGATTGCGTCATCCATCTGGCCACACATTATGTGAAATTTCATGCAAATATTGAAGATGTGGATAAAATCATGGATTTCAATATCACTACCGCCACAAAAATTCTGGAACTTGCCGTGGAGCATCATGTCCCTCATTTTTTAAACACCGGAAGTTTTTTTGAATTTAAAATGAAAAATACACCTATTAAAGAAGGGGATGCGCGTATAGGATATAATCTTTATGCATCCGCGAAAATCGCTTTTGATGAAATAACCAAATACTATGCGCACAACTTCGACATTAAGGTGATTGATTTAAAGCTTTTTTCACCATATGGAGAAAAGGACAAGACAAAGGTTTTCGTTTTTCTCATCAAATCACTACTTGAAAATAGAAAAATTGATTTTTCCGGAGGTGAACAAAGTTGGAATTTCACATATATAAAAGACATTATAGACGCATATTTAAAGGCCTTGTATTACTTTGAAAACGATTTTGAATACGAAACTTTTAACATTGGAAGGAACGATGTTCATTCATTGCGCGAATGCGTAAACGTCATCGAAAATGTATCGGGAAAAAAAATCGATATAACTTTCGGCGAAAAGCCATATGTAAAAAATGAGATTTTTTACGCGAACTGCGATAATTCAAAAGCAAAAAAGCTGCTTGGTTGGGAACCCCAATATGATCTGGAAACCGGCCTAGCCCTAATGTATGATCATTACAAAAATAATCCATCAATTTGAATGAAAGTCTATTTTTTACTCGCTCTATGTGTCATATTCCCCGTTTTCGCTCAGATGCTGATGAAAAAAGGGATGAATCAGGTCGGTGAATTCACGTCTTCCAATATTTTTAATCTAAAGTTTTTTGTTGAAGCTTTTTCAAACCCGTACGTTATCATGGGCGAAATTTTTTATGTCGTAACCGCGCTTTTTTGGCTTATCGTAATCTCAAAACTCCAGGTGAGTAAGGCCTATCCCGCAGTGAGTTTAAGCTATGTCATTGTCATTTTGGCGGGCTATTTTTTCCTCGGCGAACCTTTGACTATGAAAAAACTTCTTGGCGGGCTCATCATACTGATCGGAGTCTATGTAATTTTTTCAAAGTAAATTATGGCCAAACTCAAAACACTGTCGTACTTCTGTCCCGCTTACAATGAAGAGGAAAACATTGAAAAACATGTTAATAGCATTCTACCTGTGCTGGAAAAAGTTGCCGATACATATGAGCTCCTGATAGTAAATAACGGCAGTACGGATAGGACTCCTGAAATCGCCGATGGCCTTGCCGCACAATACCCTGGGATTCGAGTCATCCATCATGAGAGCAACCGTGATTACGGCGGAGCATTAAAAACAGGATTTGAAAACTGCAAATATGAATTCATAGCTTATACGGACAGTGACTTACAGTATGATTTTGGTGAAATTGAATTAATGATACCGTTTTTTTCCGACAATACCGTCATCGCCGGTATACGTAAAAACCGACAAGATAATTTGTACAGGAAATTTCAATCGAAAATATTCAATGGACTTACAAAGATGCTTTTCGATTTGCGCGTCAAAGACATAAATTGCTCTTTCAAGGTAATTCCAAGAAAACTGATTGAAGGCATGAAAATTATTTCAAGAAGTGCATTTATAGATGCCGAACTGCTAATCAAATCCTTACAACAAGGAGCTACCATAAAAGAAATCGAAATCACTCATTATCCGCGTGTTGCAGGTGCTGCGACAGGCCATAGACCAATGGTAATTCTCACTACATTCAAGGAAATGTTTTTAACGTTAATTCCAAAAAAATAATTCTTTCACTGAGAGCATGCTGAACATACTTATTACAGGATGCGCGGGTTTTATAGGGAGTCACCTCACTGAGCGACTACTCAAAGAAGGTCATACCGTATTTGGTGTAGACAACTTACTTACGGGAAGACGTGAAAATATCAAACGCCTCGAGAAAATTGCCGCCACGACGAAAGCCGAATTTCTGTTTCTCGAATATAATATACAGAACGAAAGTATCGAGAAGTTATTATCTGAAAAATGCGATGACCTCGACCAAATATACCACCTCGCCTGCCCCGCATCTCCAAAAGATTTCAGTACACTCGGCGTGGAAATTCTCGAAGTATGTGCGAAAGGAACTATGAATATGCTTAAGCTGGCACGTTTGAAGAAGGCGCGATTTCTCTTCACCTCCACCTCCGAAGTTTACGGAGACCCACTCAAAACGCCTCAAACCGAATATTGTCTCGGAAATGTGAATGTACTGGGTCCCCGCAGTTGCTATGATGAAGGAAAACGGTTTGCGGAGAGCTATACTGTTCATTTTGCCACAAAATACAATATCGATTTTCGTATCGCCCGCGTATTCAACACCTACGGCCCGCGCATGAGAAGAGATGATGGACGAGTAATTCCCAATTTCATAGAACAGCTGAGAAACGGCGCACCGATCACGATATATGGAGAAGGCGATCAGACGCGTTCATTCTGCTATGTGGATGATATGGTGGATGGACTCATCGCACTGATGTCCTACGAAAAATTGCATGAAAATATCCGGGAAGAAGATCCCGTCAAGCGCGTTTTCAATCTGGGTAATCCCCAGGAAATCAAGATCGTGGAACTCGCAAAACTGCTTGCAAAAATAATGGGAGAAGAGTTACATTTGGCGGTGCTTCCCCTCCCGAAAGACGATCCCAAGAGGCGATGTCCGCAGATCACCAAAGCGACCGAGGCATTTGGTTTCGAGCCAAAAGTGCCACTAAAAGAAGGTCTGAAACGCACGCTTGAAGGATTGGACGAAATATAACGTAGAATTGAATTCATGGCTTACCACATTGCAATAATCGGTACGGGATATATCGGTCTGGTCGCGGGAGTGTGTCTCGCGGATAGTGGTAATCAAGTCACTTGTGTAGACATAGACGAGGCTAAGATTACGATGCTTCGTGAAGGGCGCTCACCCATCTACGAACCCGGTCTCACCGACTTACTCGTGAAGAACAAGCGGCATTTGCATTTCACCACTTCATATAACGAAGCTCTGAAAGATGCCGATGTCGTGTTCATAGCGGTGGGCACTCCTTTGGCGAAGAACGGAGAAGCCGACCTCCAATATGTGGAAGCGGCCGCGAAATCCATCGGCGCGCATATGTTGAAAGATTTAGTCGTGGTAAACCGAAGCACCGTGCCGGTAGGCACGGGGCACAAAGTGGAGAAGATGATTCAGAAAGTCACGTCATATAAAGTGTCCGTTATTTCATGTCCAGAATTTCTCCGCGAGGGATGCGCCATCAACGATTTCATGCATCCGGATCGAGTGGTCATCGGAGCGGATGACGGCCATGAATATGCAGTATCCATGCTCAAAGATATTTACAAAGGTGTTTCAAAAAACGATGCCAAATTTGTCGTCACCGATCTGCGCAGCGCGGAAATGATAAAATACGCCTCGAACTCTTTTCTTGCGTGCCAAATTTCTTACATAAACGACCTTGTGAGGTTATGCGAAGCGGTTGATGTGGATGTCACTGAAGTGGCGCGCGGCATGAAACTGGACAAGCGCATTGGCGAATACGCATTTCTCAACGCCGGACTCGGTTACGGTGGTTCATGCTTTCCGAAAGATGTGCAAGCGCTCACAGCCCTCGGCAGAAATGCGGGTCGCCCTCTTCCCCTTCTGGAAACTGTCGAAAAAGTAAATGACGAGATGGTCGAGCTCGCAGTTGCGAAAGTTCAAAAATTGCTAAAAATAACAGAAATCGCTCTTTCAGAAGCACGCATTGCCGTACTAGGCCTAAGTTTCAAACCAAATACCGATGACACACGCGCGTCGCAATCTGTGAAATTGATCGAGGCATTGATAAAAGAGGGATGTGCAAACCTCAGAGTCGTGGATCCTATCGTACATTTCAGCAAAGAAGTCGAACGTGCTCACGGCAAAATAAAAGAAATCAATGGCGGCGGCGATATTCTCGATCGTATTTTATCGGCGGCGAAAGATGCAGATATTCTCATTCTCGCCACCGAGTGGAATGATTTCAGAAATCTGGATTTCGAGAAACTTCGTGATGTGATGCGCCACCCCTGCTTCCTGGACACAAGAAATGTATATTCCAAAAAAGAAGTGGAACAACTTGGATTCACGGTAGAGAATATGGGGCGAAAATAAAAAGACCTAAAGGTGTGAAAGAAGGTTTTTCACTATTTCACCCACATGCTCTGCCGAGTATAGCTTTGCTATTTGTTCGTGGGCACGCACTTTTATTTCACGAGAATAATTTTGATCACGATCTTCAAAAACTTTTTTCATCATTTCAGTGGCACACGTCATATCCGCATCCGCCCAATGATTTCCTTTTTGATATGGCCCGGCACTTTTCTCAATTCGCACCAATTTATAAGGCACGAGAAAACTATTTGATTCATCCATGAAGTCCAAATTACCGGAGTAATTCGTCGCGATGACCATTTTTTTCAGATACATCGCCTCCGCGAGTCCGTAGCCAAATCCCTCTGCACGGTGCAGTGACACATAACAATCAATGGAGTTCAGCAGTCCCGTAAATTCATCCTGACTAAAGTAGCGATTGATAATTCGATAATTCGTTCCTTTGAGAATTTTGTAAAGTTTTTTTTCATGCGCTTTATCGAGATTCTGAGTTTTTACGATGAGCAAAGTGCTTTGAGAAAAGCCAAACGCATCCGCATATGCTTTTGCAGTAGAAAATGGATTTTTTCTATCGGCAAATGAAAATCCATCGAAAGAAAAAAGAAACGTATACGTCTCTTTCGGAATGTCGAAGTAAGTCCTATCGTATTTTCCATCCACTTTTGGTTCCACCACAAGCGGCACACACGTTACTTTCAAATCAGTGGCCTTTTGAATCGATTTCTTTGCAAAATTCGATATGGTCCATATCTCGTGCACATACTCAAATGCCTCCTTCCACTCTGGTGGAAATTCTTCTAGTTCCCATGCCCACAAACCGATATTATATTTCCCCTTTAATTTCTCCGTCCCAATTTGACTAAGCCTTTGTGGAGTTTCTTCAGCATTAAAGCAACATAAATTAATAGAATAGGTTAGATCATTTGAGAAGGGGACATCGATCTGCTCCGCGGTGCGATGCCACCCGATATCGAAATTGTAAACCGAGACTGGAATGCCCGCTTTTTTAAACGCCTTTATCATCCCTCGTGCAATCTGCCCGATACCACACTCGGCATTGATATAACCGAGGATGTTGATGCTGTGCGCCGATCCCGCCTTGGCGGGAGAGGCGGCTTCCGTACCCTCTTCTTTTTCCTTCCCCACACCCGCCCGCGCATCTGACATGCTCAAACCACTCGTACCAAGCGCACTTTTTTTTACCTTAAAAAAATTCTCCTCGACACCTCTCACTCCCACCTTTTTTTTCACCTTTCTGTATTTTTCTCGGACAGCAATGTATCTTTCCAAACCAAGTATATTTTTGAGAAATTTCATTATGCGTGCCACTCGGTTAAAAAATGTATCGTACCCACTTCCGCCTGATTATTCTGAACATTGAATTGCAGTTTTTTATCCAACCAGTCGTAGTGCTCGGTATCACCCTCGCTGTAGTGAAATATACCGCTCCAAACCCAATACATGTTTCAACCAAAAGTTAACCCTAATTGTTGCAATCCTAACATATATTTGCAAAATAACCTACAACTATTATACTTCTGCAGTAGTCAAATACTATGGAAAAATTGGACGCTCTTGAAAATGAGAGCATTTACATTATACGAGAAGCGTATTCAAAATTCAAAAAAATGGCTCTTTTATGGTCCATTGGGAAAGATTCTACGACTCTTCTTTGGCTATGTCGTAAGGCGTTTTTCGATGAAATACCATTCCCAGTAATGCATATCGACACCACGTTTAAGTTTCCTGAAATGTACGAATTTCGTGATACATACACCAAGCAATATGGATTACAGTTGTTGGTTGAAAAAAATGATAAAGCTCTTTCCGATGGGATTGGTTATGCAACGCATGATGCATTTACCTGTTGTCATGAGTTAAAAACGCAAGCACTGATGCAAGCCATCAAAAAACATTGTTTCGAAGCATTATTGGTTGGAATCCGCAGAGATGAGCATGGCATACGAGCAAAGGAAAGATATTTCTCACCTCGCAATGAAGCTTTTGAATGGAATTATGAGCAACAACCGATTGAATTATGGGACCATTATCAGAAAAATACAGATACTTCGAGACACATGCGAATCCATCCTCTTCTACACTGGACTGAATTGGATATCTGGGAATATACAAAACGAGAAAACATACCAATTAACAAGCTTTATTTTTCGAAAAATGGGAAAAGATATAGAAGTTTGGGGTGTCAGCCTATTACAACTCCAATGATCAGCAATGCATCTACAGTTGATGAAATTATTGCTGAAATCAAGACTTCAAAGGTTGCTGAAAGAAGCGGAAGGAAACAAGACAAAGAGCAAGCGAACATGATGCAAAAGTTACGAGCACTCGGATATATGTAACAATTATATGGATAAAGAATTGAAAATCGTTATTACTGGACATGTTGATCATGGGAAGTCCACCTTGATCGGAAGAATTTTGTATGACACTCATTCTCTTACCGATGAAGCACGTGGGCGACTCGAACAGCTTGAGAAGCAGAAACGGACTTCAACTTTTGCTTCCTTGATTGATCAGCTACAAGAGGAAATGGAAGGAGAAAAAACAATCGATACCACGAGTACTTATTTTAAAACTGAAAAAAAATCCTATGTAATCATTGATGCTCCTGGTCATAAAGAATATATGAAAAACATGGTTACAGGCGCCGCGAAAGCCGATCTAGCTATCATCGTCATTGCGGCAAATGAAGGTGTGAAAGAACAAACTAAGAGACATGCTTTTATGCTGAAACTTTTAGGAATAACGGACATCATTGTCGTAATTACCAAGATGGACATAGTCGCATATAGTGAAAAAATCCATGATTTTATCGTCAAAGAATTCGATGCGTACCTTAAACAAAGCGACATTCATTCACTTGCATTCGTTCCAATCTCTTCTGAAGATGGGGTCGGTGTGCTACATCCATCCTCAATGCAAAAATGGTACAAGGGAGATACACTTCTTGACATCTTTGATAAGTTTCATACAAAAAGAATTAAAGAAGTAGATTTGACGCTCCCCGTTCAAGATATATATGCTCACGATAATTCCAGCTATATAGTAGGGAGAATAGAAGAGGGTAGCGTTCAAATAAATGCAAACGTTCTTATCCTTCCGAATAAAACAAATGCAAAAGTAATCTCCTTACAGAAATGGATGAAAGTGCTTGATAAGGCAGAGAGAGGAGAATGTGTCGGATTATGGCTTGATGATATGTCAAACATAAAAAGGGGGAATATAATTACAAGTCAAAACAATAAGTTAAAAATAGATAATCGTTTCAATGCACTAATTTTCTGGCTTGATGATTGCCCGTACGGTGATAACGAACCCGAGATCACAATAGAAATTTCCACGCAATATTCCGCATGCTCAATCAAGAAAATTTACAGAAAAATAGATTCTTCAAGTTTGGCCGAGTTACCAATACATCCTCCAATACTTTCATTTACAGAAGTAGGCGAAATCTCAATTGAAATTTCTACTCCTGTAGTTTATGACAGCTTCACGAACAATACAACACTTGGAAAATTCGTACTGCTAAAGAATGATAAAATAGTCGCTGGTGGAATCATTCTTTAATCTCAAACCACGGGACTTCAATAAGTTCCGGAATAAAGAGTCCTCCCGGATGCGCATATACTCCGTACTCACCGAAACAATCCCCATGATCCGACGAAATAACCTTTTTACCGTTAAAGTGGTAAAGATTATCATTAATTTCTTTTAAAACAAGTTCTAGATTTCCTTTATATGCAGTCCATACTTGCTCTTGCGTAACCTTACCTTCCTGGAGCTGTTCATATATATTTCCATCTTTCTTAATTTCGGACTCATTACCCAAAATCATATCACGTGAATCCTCCCATCCGTTCTCCTTCAATGCGTTTTCCCCGATAAACGGATGATGCGGTTGGATATAGTGAACAAAGAGTTTCTTTTCAGGAAATTTCTTGTGAAGTTTTATAGCAAGCTTCGTGACCTCTCCGGGCGGAACGGTTTTTAATTTCTTATCCCAGCCTGTATCCCATAACTCTTCTAGGAGAAAAAAATTGATATCCATTCCCTCCTTTTCAATGAGGTAATTTCGAGACACAAATGGATTGGCTGATATATATATAATTTGACTTAAGTCATGAGCCATCATTGATTTTTTCGCCCATTCAGGTGTACAAGATGCAAGGGAAATTTTCTTTGAAAGTTGACCTTCAATCAATTGATTGTTTTGCTCAAAAAGATCGTACCGACATGCATCAATTAAATATAGGACATCCCATTCTTCGTCAAACATATTAAAAGATTTTGGGCTAACGTTTTGCAAAAAAAATCCTTCTTCAATTTTCTTTTTTAGTGTTTCGCGGTTTTGATTTCCGTTAATATTATTGACTTCAAAGGAAATATTAAGCGATACGTTACCTATACTGTTGTCTTTGCGAGCTACATGGAAGCTGTAAGCCTTATCCTTCCAATCGAAATAGCCATCGCCGTTTCCCTTTCTTACTGCAACCGTAACCATTACTCTTCCACATGCGACATGCATTTGATTGATTTTGAAATCAATAAAGCCGTGACCCTCAATCGCCTTTATCGGAAAATTAGCAATTTCAGTATTCGTACCAAATAAACATTCATCGTGCTCGGATGTAAGTTGTACTCCAAATATAGGGTTTACAACGTAAGAAGATGCGAAATAATGCATCCTAATGATGATAGAGTCTTCAGACAAAAATATATCACTTACATTTCCAAACTTATCTATAAATTCCACATTCTTAATCTCGACCCCTTGACCTGATACAGTCACATTAGGCGCTGATCGCGTCGAAGATACCTCATCCCCATCTTCCTCCAAGTCAGGAGGCATTTCACTTATTTTTTGCCCCACATCAGTTGGTATCGCCCCTTCTTCGTGTACTTCGCATGGCACAACTCCTTGGTCATATATATAATGATCAATCACCTCTTCGGGCTTGCCCTCCGCAACCAGTTCTCCTTTTTTCAAATACAGACATCGATCGCAAAATCGTCGAACTGAGCCCACATCATGTGTGACAAATATCATTGTTTTTCCTTCTTCTTTAAACCTGCGAAACACGTCAAAACATTTCTCCTGAAACCGCGCATCACCCACCGCAAGCACTTCATCCATTATCAAAATATCAGCATCCACCTGTATGGCTACAGAAAATGCCAAACGCACAAACATTCCTGAAGAATAATTTTTCACCTTCATATCCATGAATCGTTCCATCTCCGCAAACTCCACAATCGCCTTATACCGTTCATCGATTTCTTTTCGAGAAAGCCCGAGCACACACGCATTCAGGTATACATTTTCTGCGCCTGAAAGCTCCGGGTCAAATCCCACTCCAAGTTCCAAGAAAGGTGATATTTTCCCGTCCACGGTGACCCCGCCGGATGAGGGAGAATATATACCAGCAATCATTTTCAAAAGCGTACTTTTCCCACTGCCGTTTGCACCGATAACTCCGAGGAATTCTCCCTTTTTCACATCGAAAGACACATCTTTCAGAGCATTAAACTCTTCGTAACTGGATCGAGAAAAAAGACGCACAAAATGTTCCTTGAGTGTCGTCCTTTTATCATGAGGGATATTGAACGTCTTACTTACATTTTGTACCGATATTGCGCAGGGCATGAATTATAATTGTTCAACGATATTTTTGTTCAACCATCTGAATACGAGAAATCCGCATCCGAGAATTATCACACTAAATATTACAACAAGGAAATTTAACCAAAGACTCGGTATATGCCCGCCTAAAAATAGGGTACGCGAATACCAGATGATGCGCGCCATCGGATTTAAATAAAATATACTGTGATATTGCACCGGTACAATTTCAATCGTATAAAAAATAGGGGTAAGCCAGAATCCCAGTTGAAGAACGATTTCCCAAATATGTGATACATCACGAAAGCGCACAAACAGCACGGAGAGAAGTAGCGCTACCCCAAGAATAATCAAATATTCCGCGACCACATAAACGGGGAAAAAGAGCATGGAAGAACTAAAAGGTATATCACTCCACACCAAAAATACAATAAACACCAAAAAATTAAGTACAAAGGTAATCAGCGTGCTGAAAGTGGAAGCCACCACCACTAGAATACGAGGAAAATTTACTTTCGATATCAGACTTGATTTACTCAGCAGGGAGGCTAGACCCATACTGGTACCTTCCGCGAAAAAATTCCATAGTATGATACCGAGCAGGAGGTAAACTTGATAATTTTCGATTGGAAAGCGCATCAAAATGCTGAAGACGACATACAACACGCCAAATAGCATCAATGGTTTAATAAGTGTCCACAAGTAGCCTAAAAATGAACCGTGATATCGTAATTTGAACTCAGTAAGGGCGAGAGTTTTTGTAAGTTCGTAATATTGCTGAAATTCGGTCATATCAATAACGATAGTAGTCCGGTTTATAAGGACCATCCACAGGTACATCGAGATACGTTGCCTGCTTAGCGGTAAGAGTATCCAGTTTTACACCCAATTTTTCAAGATGCAATCGCGCCACTTCTTCATCGAGTTTTTTTGGTAAGACATATACGCCCGGGGCGTATTCTCCCTGCTTCGTATATAGTTCGATTTGAGCGAGCACCTGATTCGTAAACGAATTGCTCATAACGAAAGATGGATGACCAGTCGCGCATCCAAGATTTACCAATCTTCCCTCGGCGAGAAGGATAATTTCACGTCCATTTTCCAATACGAACTTATCCACCTGAGGTTTGATATTGATACATGTCGCGTTTTTCTTCAGCCAACTCACTTCGATTTCACTGTCAAAATGACCTATATTACAGAGAATCGCCTGATCCTTCATCTGAGCGATATATTCTCCGGTAATGACATCTAAGCAACCTGTGGCAGTCACAAAAATATCTCCTTCTTTCACCGCATCGCTCATCTTTTTCACTTCATATCCTTCCATAGCCGCTTGAAGCGCGATAATAGGATCTATCTCGGTAATTATAACACGAGCCCCATATGATCGCATGGACTCCGCGCAACCCTTTCCCACGTCTCCGTAACCGGCGATCACCACGACTTTTCCCGCAATCATCACATCCGTTGCACGTTTAAGACCATCCGCAAGGGACTCTCTGCAACCGTACAAATTATCAAATTTACTCTTGGTCACGGAATCGTTCACATTGATCGCAGGTGTCTTCAGCGTGCCATTTTTCATCATCTGATAGAGGCGATGCACGCCCGTAGTAGTCTCTTCCGTAATTCCCTTAATATCCTTCAACATTTCGGGGTACTTTTTATGAATGAGTTCGGTCAAATCACCTCCATCATCGAGTATCATGTTTGGCCCACCCCGCTTAGCGGGGTCTACCGCATTTTTGTCTTGCCCGCCAAATTCGAGCGTTCGCTCGATGCACCACCAATACTCTTCTTCCGTCTCACCTTTCCATGCGAAGACAGGAATTCCGGTAGCTGCTATCGCCGCCGCCGCATGATCCTGCGTGGAAAAAATATTACAACTGCTCCATCTTACCTCGGCCCCCAACGCAACCAATGTTTCGATGAGTACCGCAGTCTGAATTGTCATGTGAATACAACCTGCGATACGCGCCCCCTTGAGAGGTTTCATTTGACCGTATTTTTTGCGAAGAGCCATGAGCCCTGGCATCTCCTTCTCGGCCATCACCATTTCCTTACGTCCGAACTCGGCCAGACCGATATCTTTTACTTTGTAATCCATACGATAAGTTATTTCCACAGCACTTTAGTCACTTTTGAGTGGGAAATCAACGACTCATCTTTACAATTTGCTCTTTCAAGAGCAATTTGCTATAGTCACGTCATGATTATATTCAAACGCACAATTGAAGCTCGAATCTTAGATTCATTATTCAAAAATAGAATGGTGTCTATTCTTGGGCCTCGCCAGTCAGGTAAAACAACTTTGGCAAAAAAACTTATAAAAAATTATGGGGAAGATGCGGCATATTACGATTGTCAACTTGCTGAAATCCGCAAGCATTTTGTCATTGGAAAACCGGATACATTACTCCCTTTGGTAAAAGGGAAAAAAATAGTGGTATTTGATGAAGCTCAGACAATTCAAGATATTGGCACCATCTTAAAAGTATTTCATGATACCTACCCGGGAGTGCAAATCATTGCAACCGGATCGTCTTCATTCGATTTGGCAAATAAAATAAACGAACCTATGACAGGAAGAATTTTTGAATTTACACTGCTACCCCTTTCTCTTTTGGAAATTAATATGTCAAAACACATTACTGCCGATGATCTCTTTCAGTACATGCTGTACGGGACATATCCGGCGGTAGTGGCGGAAAATTCTTTGGAAATAAAAAAAACAATCTTGAAAAATATTGCCACACAATATCTCTATAAAGATGTATTCACCTTTGAGGCCATTAGAAATCCACGAGTATTCGAGGACCTTATAAAATTACTGGCGTTACAAATCGGATCATTGGTATCACTCAATGAATTGGCAACTCATCTGGGGGTCAGTCGTTCAGTAATACAACGATACCTAAGACTATTGGAGCAATCATTTATTATTAGAATTGTTCACTCTTTTTCCAATAATCCGCGAACGGAACTAAAAAAAGCGTTCAAAGTTTTTTTTCTCGACGTCGGTGTGCGTAATGCCTTGGTCGATATTGCTTCCCCAATGGATACGCGAGGCGATAAAGGAGCTATCTTTGAAAACTTTTTTGTCGCCGAGCGAATGAAAAAGGGGACGCTTCAAATTTTTCCGCCGGAAATTATGTTTTGGCGGACTCGCACCGGGCAGGAAATTGATGTGATAGAAAAAAATGGCATTGAGGTCCACGCCTATGAATGTAAGTGGAAAGAAAAAACAACTGCACCGAGTTCGTTCAAAACAGCCTATCCGGGAGCTCACTTTGAATGCGTTACCACCGAAAATATCGTGGCCCACTCCTTATGACGGCCTGTTTATGAAAAAGTTACCGCCGCCTTCAACGCCTCCACTTTATCCGTCTGTTCCCACGGAAATTCATTGCGTCCGAAATGCCCGTAGCAGGCGGTTTGTTTGTAGATGGGACGCTTCAAATCGAGAGTCGAAATAATACCTGCGGGTGACATGTCAAACACCTTTCGGATCGCCTGTTCGATGACCTCCTCGGGTACTTTTCCCGTACCGAAGGTTGTCACATGGACGGAAACCGGCTCAGGATACCCGATCGCATACGCGAGCTGTACTTCAAATTTATCCGCGAGACCGGCGGCTACCACATTCTTTGCTATATAACGCGCCATATATGCGCCGCTTCGATCCTGCTTATTCGGCACCTTTCCGCTGAATGCGCCGCCTCCGTGTCGTCCCATACCGCCATACGTATCCACGATAATTTTTCTACCCGTGACTCCGGTATCTCCTTGCGGTCCGCCCGTTACAAATTTACCTGTTTCATTGATGTAAATTTTCGCATTTGCATGCAGAAGTTTACCACATACCGGGTTTATCACATGCTCGATAATATCCGCTCGAATTTTTTCATACGGGATATCGTCGTCATGCTGTGCCGCGATCACCACCGCCTCCACCCCGATCGGCTTGTCATTTTCATATTCCACCGTCACCTGAGCTTTCCCATCGGGACGAAGATACTTCAAAATTCCATCCTTACGCACCTGCGCAAGTCTACGGGTCAGCCCGTGCGCGAGCATAATAGGAAGCGGCATAAGTTCAGGCGTATCGGTACATGCAAATCCAACCATCATACCCTGATCACCGGCTCCTTGAGCCTTATGTTCACCTTTATTCGGATCTTCTCCCTGCGCGATGTCTCCACTCTGTTCATGAATCACATTGATCACCGCGCAACTCTTGTAGTCTATACCGTAGTCCGCATTTGTATAACCGATATCTTGCAAAACCCCTCTCACAATTTTATCAACATTTACGTAAGTCTTGGTCGTAATTTCACCGCCCACGAGCACCATACCCGTAGTGGTGAAGACCTCGC
>CAYHQD010000015.1:0-16451 GCA_964358905.1 uncultured Candidatus Peribacteria bacterium | reverse complement strand
GGCGTTTTTTCCCCCCCCCCCGCCGCGCCGCCCCCCCCCGCCCGCCGCCTCGACAGGCTCGGCGCTACGCGCTGGGAGCCGCCTCAGCTATCGTTTCTGAGTATTGTGAGTAAATGTTCAATGAAATTCTATAGTCATATAACTCAGGGCCCTGCGCATCTTCACGGAACGTGACATCGATTGAGTCTATATCCATGACGCGTACATTGCTTTTGAGTGCGCCCGAATTTTCCACGTAGTTGAGGAAGTTGATGAAATTGTTTTTCGAACTGGTGATACTCATACTGACCGCGGTTGATTGGAAGCCTTCACCCGCCATGGGTTCTCCGAAGGACATATTTTTCAGAAAAATTTCATTCGATGCGAAATTGTTACGATAAAAATAATCGTCTATCGTCCTCGTGAAATTCGTGAGTTCCGGAGTTTGCGGAAATACTTTACCGAGTTCCGTCACATATTCTTTCTCACGTTCGGTGAATACCTCTTTTTTTGCACCAAAATCCACATCTGATTTTGAAAGTGTGCCTGATGTTTTTTTCTCAATGCCACTCAGTGAAGCCAGGTTCGCTTTGACCTCGCTCAATTTTGAAAAGTTCATATAGCTGAAGTAGCCGATGATGAGAAAAAGCACGATGCTGACGATTGTGAAGAAATGGTTGTTTTTTTCGTAGATCTGCCTGAGCTGTGGATTTATGTGTGCGGTCATGGAAATTGGTGAATAATATAAAAATGAAATAGACTACTTCGATAATGATAGGTCGAGACTTAAGACTCCTTTGTAAGAATTTTCGTCGCTTTTCGATTTGGTAAATGTACTCATTTGCACGTTTTCAAACAGCGGTGAATTTTCGAATGCATCTATGAGATTTGCACTGACCGAGAAATTGGTGCCGTCATCTGAAATAGTTTCACCCACGACCGTAATTAAGTTTTGCGCGCGATCAAAATTGTACGAAGAGTAAAAAATCTCTCCAACATTCTGATTGAGCAGTTTGGTGGCGAACAGCGGGTCGACATTTTTGGTCACTTTTTCAATTCCATCGATGATGTCCGTCCACTTGATGCGTTTGGATCGCAGTGAATTGAGAGTCGCAAATGTGCTTGTATTACTTGCATTGAGCGAGGAAACGAGTTCTTTGAACTCGTGGTCGGTCATGGTCTGAATTTTGTATGAGCCGAGAGTTTTTGCAATTTCTGGCGAGTCGGTGAGTTTGGTGATCGCTCGAAGGAATGTGAGTTCCTGAGTATCTGCCTGAGCCGCTTGAATGTCGGTACGTATTGCATCTTTTAGGCCTTTATTGAATAGTCCCGCATAGTCACCTTCTTCCCTAAAATAGGTCGGGAGTCCGTCCGGTGATTGTTTGGCCGAAAGTTTTTCATATGCGAGCAAAAGGTCGTTTCTCATCTGTGATCGCAGTGCGGGGAATTCATTTTCTGCTTCCGCTTTTCGTTTCTGTGGAGTCAATGCCGATTCGTACACCGTGACTTTGTGAAAGTATGTGTCGGCGGTATAGAGGAAATCATCCAACGCGTATTTTGCGAGGACATAATTTTGTTTGTTGATCTTGGATTGTAAGGCGATTACACGTTCCAGTGACTGATCGCGTTCTTGCATGGGATTTTCACCAAGGAGTGAAAAACTGGGAGAGAGTTGAGTGTAGAAGTAGCCCAGTGAAAGTACGCAGAGGAGCAGGGCGAATTTCAGCATGTTCGCTCCGAGAGTAGGTTTGCGATAAATAAGCAGATCTTCGTCTGATTTTTTTTGTTTGAGCATGTCCGGTATTTGCACGGACGCATTCAGACTTTTCAGTAAGGCATCGTCGCCCGACTTTTCTTTTTTCTTGGGAAACAGATCGGTGAAGACATTTGACATGCCTTTAGGCGCTTCTTCCTTTTTCTCCGCCGAAGGTACGGGCATGACAGAAATATTTTGGATGGTAATATCCTCCGCTTTATCGGTCGAAGGAGTCGTTTTCTTAAAAATACCCCTGACGTTGTTTAAAAATGTATTCATGGAACGTAAACTTATAAATAAATCTATATAGTATAGCGCAAAATTCTTTTTTTTAAAAGGAGGAAATGTAGTGCCCGGAGTACAATAAAAACCCCTTGGGGGTGCGAGAAGCACGAGAACCAAGAGGCTTTTGTGAGAAAAATGCGGGGAATATGGGAGATGCGCTTCGGCAGTAGCCTCCGCGTATTACTGAAGTTCGACCGTAGCACCTACGGCCTCGAGGTCTTTCTTGAGCTTTTCAGCTTCATCTTTTGAAAGGTTCTCTTTCACAGGCTTTGGTGCACCGTCTACGAGGTCTTTTGCCTCTTTGAGTCCGAGTCCGGTAGCTTCTTTCACTGCCTTGATGACGCCGATCTTACCTGCTCCCGCATCCTTGAGGACTACGCTGAACGAGGTCTTTTCAGCTACTGCGGCTCCAGCCGCAGCTGCACCCCCTGCCGGAGCGGCAACAGCCATAGGAGCGGCCGCGGAGATGCCGTATTCCTGCTCCATGAACTTGACTACATTGTTTACCTGCACAATGTTAAGCTTCTCGAGTGCATCGATAACCGCCTTTTCTTCTTTGGACAGCTCGATTGTGGTGTTTTCTGACATGTGTGTGATGTTAGAGAATTAATTATAATTGATGAGTAACTTTTTCGCCATATCCCTTTACCGCGCGTGCAAATGAAGAAAGCGGAGAATTGAGAAGGCTGGCGAAACCGTACAATGGCGCACGGAGCATACCCGCAAATATGGTGAGGAGTTCTTGTTTGCCCGGAATGTTTGCAAGTTCGTTCGCATCTCTCTTACTGAGAAACTTTCCCTCATAAAATGCGCCGATAAGTTCCATTTTTTCACCTTTCGGATCAAATTTCTTCACCATCTTAGCGGCGGCGATTTCATCGGGTGAGAATGCGAGTCCGACACTCCCTTCGAGTGCGGCCTTATCGAGTCCTTCATACCCGGCTTCTTTCGCGGCGAGGCAAATGAGCGTTTTCTTGGCGATCTTGAAACTCATATTTTGTTCGCGCAGACTGCGGCGAAAATCGCTGGTTTCCTTCACGGACATCGCCGTAGCTTTGCCAACTGCAATGGATTTAGCTCCCTTGAAACTTGCAACCAGCTCGGCTAGCATCTCTTTCTTTTGTTGTTTCGTAACGGCCATGAGAAGATAATATTAGCAATTAAAATTGATATGATGGGAGGTATAGAACCCCGACAAGTCGGGGTGGGGGATACTGATGATTACATCAGTGGAGTACACCAGCAAAAGCTACGTGTGATCGTAGCGAGTGAGCATCTCTTCTCTTCCCATGGTGCGAAAGCCGGAGCTTCCTTGTGGGGAAGAAAAGTATCTATGATGTTCATCTCGGCGGGTCTTACCGTATGCACGTCCCTGACGGGAGGCACACTGCCTGCTGTCTACGATGCGGCGGGAGTATAGATGGGCGTTTTTGAGAAGTCAAGCTGACTGAGCAAATTTACTTCACAAATCGACACGCATAGAAACCTCCGGATGTTGTCATATCCCTCCGTTCGGGTTCTATTCTCGTTAGGCCTGATTGTGAAAATTGATTGGTATCGGTGACTCTAGCCCGTAGTCCGACGGAAGAACCGGCAGGTACGATAAATTTTTCCTCAAAATCATCGGGTTTTTCGGTCGTCCCGGTTGCTGGATTACCTGCATTCCACATTTCAATTCTCCTTGAAAGACGTGTGATTTCTTCTCTATTATTTGCACCCATGTGAAACGCCGTTGATACCGCTTCATCGTGTTCCTCGGAAGGCAGGATGAGACCTACGGTTGGAGCTCTCACTTCATCCGGTGCAAGTATGGCCTGACCATTAGAATCTTGCGCTCCGACCAAAACGCTAAAAAGTCCAATACCGATTTTATCTTCCCAATCTTTGGGGGTAAGTTCCACCGCAGAAAGTCTATTACCCAACGTCTCCAAATAGCTTTTTACCCACTTAGCAACCGCTTCTCGTTGCGACTTTAGTTGATCAATTACTTGAGGAGTGAGAAAAAGTTTTACTCGATCCGAGAAAAGCATTTCTACGATATGTCCGCCGACTGCATCCTGTAAATCGGATGGAGTATTGGACTCTTCGAACCTTGCGGGTTCTATAGTAATCAGTTTTTTGTCTATGACACGTACCATACAAGTGAAGGTTAAAAGATGTTTACCAATATCAAGCCCCCATTCTACCAACTAAACCGTAGATAAGTCAATAATTTTTGGTTGTGTTTGCAGTAACATTTTGTAGCATTTTTCTTGTAATGAGAAGGAAAATGAACTAGTATACGATTACCTTCGGGATTTTCCCGCGACCTCGCCTCCGCTTTTGGCGGAGGCGAGGAACATTTTTTATAGGTATAAATCTGTGAAACCTCGCTTCACTTTTTCGAAGTCTTGATCGTCGAGTTGGCCGAGTTTCGACCAAAATCTTTTAAAATCAATTGATCTTACCTGGTGTAAACATGCCGTTCCATTCCTATTCTTTTGCTTGAAAGCAATATACCATGAGCCTGTTTTAGCCTGAGTGGTTGTGGGAATTACGAGATAAAATCGATGCGATAATTTCTTCAAAATAATCACGGGACGTGAAAACAAATTGCTTTTGCCATTGATTTCGGCGCCTACATTTTCACCTATACTTGCCCACCATATATCTCCTTCGTTTACATGAGGGGGTTGATAAATTTTCATGTGCAATTTTTCCTTGAGACCAATCCATTCCAAAAAACGTTTTATATGCATGAAATATTACTAAAGTGAGTGAGGCTAGCAAAAGAACAGCAATAATGAAAGTTGTTTAGAAATAGTTTAAAATGATTTTAGAAATATATTATTTATGTGCTATCCTCCCTTCGTTTTATGACCACTGTATGAATCCAAACTCTATCGAAAAAAAAAATGCTCAACTCATCCGCGAACACCTTGCGAAAACTCCGAAGGACAAAATCCCTCTGATCGTTATCTTAGGGCCGACGGCGGTGGGTAAGACTGCGCTTTCGATCGAGCTTGCCCAGGGGTTTGGAGGGGAGGTTATTTCCGCCGATTCGCGTCAGATATATCGTGAAATGGACATTGGAACGGACAAAATACCTTTATCTGAGCAGAAAAACGGGGAGGAAAGCTGCTCCGCTTGCCCCCCGCTGAGCGGGGTGGCTTCGTTTCGCGCTGGAGTACCTCACCATATGATTGATGTCGTGAGTCCGAACGAAGAATTTTCTGCGTTTGATTTCAAGACCGCGTGTGAAAAATTGATTCCGGAAATCCATGCGCGCGGTCATGTGCCGTTTCTGGTCGGCGGGACGATGCTTTATATAGATGCGGTGACGAATGGGTTTGATTTTGGAAGTACCAAGCCTGATGAAAAACTGCGTGCGGAACTTGCATTGTTATTGAAAGAAAAAGGCCCTGAGGCATTGCATAAAGTGCTCTACGAACTCGATCCAAAAACCGCCGTGGAGTTGCATCCGAGTAAAGTACCGTTTGTGATACGTGCGATCGAGAAGGCCAAGGCCAAGGCGAAGCCGGAGCCGAAATCCCGTGCCCTTCTCAATTTGGAATGCAAGGGTGAGGATGAGGAGGCAATGCAGGCTGAGGCGCCACGGTATCACACTTTAAAAATCGGTCTCATCCGTCCGAGAGAAGAAATATATGCACGAATAAATGCGCGGGTGGATGAGCAGTTCAAAGAAGGCGCGCTTGAAAAAGAAGCTAGGTCGCTTCTGAAAAAATACGGTGTGGACTGTAGGGCGCTTACAGGGCTGGGGTACAGGCAATTTTTCGAGTATTTCGCAAAGAATATTTCACCGAAACCCGAAAAAGTACCCGATATTACCCTCGAAATAGTGAGAGAAAAACTCAAGCAAGATACGCGCCATTTCGCCAAGCGGCAGATCACGTGGTGGAAGCGCGACCCTGAAATCGTGTGGTTTGATGCGAGAAACGGGGAGCGGGTTGAATCTATTGCCGACATATGACTTCCTCGCTAAACTCGGCCTGTTCTACGACATTCACTTGACTATGACCACTTTTGACTCACTTATCGCACTTTCCAAACGCCTCCGTGCACCCGGCGGGTGCCCTTGGGATAGAAAACAGACCATAGAATCGCTGATGAAGTGTATAGAGGAGGAGGCGGATGAGGTATTGGTCGCCATAAAGAAAAGAGATCATCCGAACCTGAAAGAAGAGCTGGGTGACCTGCTTTTTTCGATGTTGATGGTGATGAATATCGCGGAGGAGAAGAAGTATTTTACTCACGTAAATGTGATCGAGGCTATAGAACACAAGATCATCTCTCGTCATACATGGGTTTTCGGCGAAGACAAGGTCGCTACTGCCGAGGAGGCTCTTGAACTATGGAAGAAGAATAAGAAGAAAGAGAAGAAAGAAGAAAACGTGAGGCACGTGAAGGAAAAGAAAGTTGTAGAGACACGAAAAAAAACATCCTGATCACTTATCTTTCGCCTTATGCAACTTATCGCAACCTGCGCGTTCGGACTTGAAAAACTCGTGTATGATGAACTCAAAAAGCTCGGATTTTGGGTGATTTCCACGGAAGATGGGCGTATTACCTTTGAAGGGGATCAGTACGAGCTTATAAAGGCGAATTTGTGGCTGAGGTGCGCCGACAGGATTCAAATCAAAATCGGAGAATTCAAGGCGGTCACGTTCGATGAATTATTTGATAACATCAACGTACTTGAGTGGGAGAAATATATTGGTGCGAGTGACGCATTTCCCGTAGATGCGGTCAGTGTGAAATCCGCACTTCATTCGGAGCCGGCAATCCAGAGTATTGTGAAAAAAGCCGTAGTGAAACGCCTCCAAAGTTGCCTGTCCGCCCTTCGGCTTGGAGCGTCACAATCCTCCAATGAGCAGTTGCCAGAAAACTCCGGTGCCACTTTTTCCATATATGTGAAGGCAAACAAGGATCGGTTTATCGTGTCGATTGATTCTTCGGGAGATTGTCTGCACAAGCGCGGATATCGAGCAAAAGCGAACATAAGGCCAATAAACGAGACGCTTGCGGCGGCATTGGTAACTCTATCGAATTGGGGGCAGGAAGCCCCCGCCACGGCGGGGCTGGTGGATCTTTTTTGCGGAAGCGGGACGATATTGATCGAGGCGTATTTGATGGCGAATAATATAGCGCCCGGACTGAAACGAATTTTTGCATTTCATGCGTGGCCGTGGATGGAGCACGGGATTATAGAAAAGGCGTATGTCGAGGCGAGAGCGGCCAGTATTTCTGCAACAGTCAATGCAACAGGCCATGAACCAGCCGACAATGCCCCAGCCCCAGTCCATGCAGTAGCCACTGCAACTACCCCAACAAACTCTGAAAGCCCGTGCGGGAAACCCCGTATATACGGCTTCGACATTGACCCGGCAGTCCTGAGAATCGCAAAGGCAAACGCCGCCCGAGCAGGTTTTGAAAATATAAATCTGAAGCGTGCGGATTTTAACGATCTCGATTTCTCGAAATTTGAAAATTGTACGTTTGTGTGCAATCCGCCATATGGAGAACGTGCTGAGGGAATGGGTGACCACAGTGACAGCCACCTTGGTCGTCACTATGGCGAAGTTAGTCTTGGTCGAAGTAATTGTGATGGCCGCCTATGCGAAAGAAGCGAGGCAGGCGAGGCAAGCCGGTTTGAGGTGGTGCGCGAGATGTACAAATCTCTCGGCAAAAAATTCGCTCAAACCAAAAACTGCTCGCTCTATATCATCACTTCTCACCAGGATTTCCCTCGACTTTTCGGCAGAAAAGAAGACAAAAACCGCAAGCTCTTCAACGGCAATCTGCGCTGTTATTTATTTTCGTACTTTTCTTTTCACGTAAGTCGTAAATAAGGTTGGGTAGGTCACACACTACTGCACGCTCGCGTACTACCCGCACTAACCATTTTCACTTCTAAAAATTTCTCGTCCATGAGATGCGCTATGTCGTGATGCTTTTTGCAGAGCGGAGCGAGGAAATAGGGATTGTGACTTTTTCCGGGATATAGCGAGTAGCCTCTTTTCCTTCTTTCAATCGCCGTTCTTCGTCTTTTGTTACTTCCTTCGCTGTATTCTCTTTTTTCTCGGAAATTTCGTTATCACGTTTTTCAAGCAGTTCGGTTAATATTTTATTCACATCAAAACCTTTTGATTTCAATGTATTCAGTTTTCCCACGACTTCGCTATTAAGACCAAGGCTGAAAAGTTGATTGATGTGTGGCGTGTCATTTTTCTCAACATCATTTTCTCTTAATTCTTTCATCTTTTTCACCGCTTTAGATTCCCCATCATTAAAAATAAGGTTGGCTTGTTCTTGCGGTTTATATGTCGTAAAAGTGTGCGATCGCACGTTTTCTGCGCCTCCTGCATCTCTTGAAGTAACATCCCCGATCTCATTGCTATTTCCATCCTTCGACTCACAGTTTTCTCGCATCTGGAATTTTTGATCTCGCACATACGCTTCGAGGGCATTCTGCGGAAGATGCTTTATTGCATGAATAAGTATCTTCTCGTTTTCTTTGCTGACAATCGAAACGATTCGTGCGAGTTTGTGCATACTGACCTCACCGCCGATCAGCATCTCTCGAAGTGCCATCACTCCGTATTCAAGTAAAGTTAGTTCTATGCAAATCACCCGCTCGGTTTGCTCTTTGCTCACTCCGCCGAATTTCGCGGCAAACTCGCAGATTGAAACGCACTTCCTTTTTTCAAAAAGTTTTCTTCGATTTATTTCGGGCAGAAGTCCAAGAAATTTCCTGTACCAGAATTTTGCTTTTGTGCCATATTCTTCACAAAGTTTGAGAAGATCGGTGTCGGGAAGAGCATCTATTTTCATATATGAGAGGGTTAAGGTTTATGGGGGAGAATATGATAACAAAAGCGCGCCTGATTAGCAACCTAAAAACAGCTTAATAAAGCCAAAAAGCACTATTTTTGAATGACAGAAGGTCGGATTTATAGTTTAGTGAATATACGCACACTATAACCACACAAAAATAGGATGAGGAAAGTGAGTGCAAGGGATAAAACAAGTTGTGTTTTTGATGCGCGATATGATAGAATGCCACGCGTTGGACTCGAAAAATAGTGTGATACATGTCAATCAGTGCGGATTGGGATGGGGGAGGGGTGCCGGCTCCGCAGTAGCTTCGCAGTATATAATATATAATTTACTTTCGTGTCCGTAATCGGCAAACTATGGAAATTACTCAACGAAGACAGATCGGAGCCACTACTTAAAAGACTGCTCACCACGCGCGGGATAGAAAACGATGAGCAGTTGCATGCGTTTTTGCATGATACGGAGACCCTTCATGACCCGTTTGGACTCAAAGATATGAAGAAGGCCGTCGCACGTATCAAGGATGCAATCGCAGGAGAGGAAAAGATTATCGTGTTCGGAGATTATGATGTGGACGGGATTTCGGGGGCTTCGATCCTGGTATACACGCTCGAAAAAATGGGCGCACAGGTATCATACCGACTTCCTCACCGCATAAACGACGGGTATGGGCTGACCGATTCATTCGTTGAAGAATTCCACAAAATAGGCGTTTCAGTGTTGATAACCGTGGATTGCGGGATCTCCTGCAAACCGCAAATTGATCTCGCAAAAGAGTATGGTATCGATGTGATTATCACCGATCATCACACGATTCCCGCGGAAATTCCAACGAAGGCGTATGCGATTTTGCATCCGCTTCAGAAGGGATGTACCTATGTGTTTCCGTATTTGTCGGGGTCGGGGATGGCGCTGAAATTGGCGAGTGCGCTTCTCAAGGGGCATTTGCCGGAGGGTGAGTATGAGGCGGAAGTGGACAAATTATGTGATTTGGCATGTCTCGGAACGGTGGCTGATCTCGTGCCGCTTCATGGAGAAAATCGTGTAATCGTAAAACGCGGATTGCGCGGTATTCATGTGGGAAGATGGCCGGGAATACGGGCGATTAAAGAGGTGGCGAAATTGGAAATGAATTTGCATGAATGGGATGCCGATGTGATCGGTTACGGGATCGGGCCGCGTATTAACGCGGCCGGACGTATTGATGAACCGTATATCGCGCTCCAAACATTGCTTGGAAAAAAAGACCCGATGAAATCCGCGCAAAAATTGGAAGAGCTGAATCTGAGAAGGCGCGAAATGACGTTTAAAGCCCTGCAAGAAGTACAGGAAATTGTGAGCAAAATACCGTCCGATGCGAAGATTATTATCATAGATTCGAAGAAGTGGCATACTGGTATTGTTGGGCTCCTCGCGGGCAAGATCGCTGAGCAGCACAAAAAACCGGTCATCGTGATGGACGATCGAGGTGAGGAATTGGTCGCATCAGCGAGGAGCCCGGAATTCTTCTCAATCGTGGATGCGCTCACGCAGTGCAGTGATCTGCTCGAGAGTTTTGGCGGACACGCTCAGGCCGCAGGCTTCACCGTGAAGAAGGCAAATCTCGAAAAATTGATTCAAAAATTGGAAAAGATTGCCGAGGATCAGCTCAAGATCACTCAGCTCAAACAAGTCCTGGAAATCGACACGATCTCTTCACTCGACGAGCTCGATTGGAGTGCGCTTGAAAATATCCGATCACTCTCGCCCTTTGGTGTAGGCAACTCCAAGCCACGTTTCCTTCTGAAAAATATGGAAGTGCGCAACGTCTACTGTATCGGCAATGCAAAACAACATCTGCGATTTGATGTATTTGAAGATACACCACTGAAAGAAGGGGAGACTGCTTTGCAGTCTGCTCGCGGACTCCAGGTAATCGGTTTCAACATGGGCGAGCATGCGCGCGACCTCTACGATGGCCGACGCATCGACCTCGTCGCATCACTCGATCAAAACACCTGGAACGGCGATACCTTCCTCCAGCTCAGACTGGTGGATTTCAAAATCTGAGCCTGCGCACCGCATGATGCATGAAGAAATAGATAAAGAAAGTGTTTGCAATGCCCGCGTATTTTCTGTATAATCCCTCCTCATGTATTCATGACACAGCATTTACAGAATCATTAAAATACGGTATAATTAACAGAATGTAACACATGGCATTGGATCAACTCATATTGCAACAGGCGGTGGATGCGATCAGGAAAAGTCAAAAAATCCTGATTACTCCTTCAGCTCCCGCGGATGGAGATAGTATCGGTGCGGCACTTTCGCTCTACCTCATCTTGAGGAAATTGGGGAAAGAACCGACTGTGGTTATGTCGGACGATATACCGGAAGTGTATGAATTTTTGCCAAAGACGAATGAAATTCATCGGGAAATTTCCGGTGCGAAAGATTTTATCATCACGCTCGATTGCAAAGATGCGGAAGTGGATACGATCAAATACCTCGTGGACGGTGATAAGGTGAATATCATCGTGACGCCCAAAAGCGGAAAATTCAGAAAAGAACTCGTGGCGTTCAAAAACGGTACGGAACAATTTGATCTCATCGTTACCGTGGATGCGGGTGACATTCACCAGATGCGCGATTTGTATGAAGAGAATAAGGAAATGTTCACTACTCTTCCACTCCTGAACATCGATCACCACGCCTCTAATTCAAAATTCGGCACCATTAATTATGTGGATGTGAGTGCATCTTCCACAACGCAGACATTGATTCCAATCATCGATGCGCTCAATACGACCGGAGATGAAATCATAGATCCCGATATCGCGACACTTCTCCTTGCCGGACTTATCACGGATACAGGTTCATTCCAACATTCCAATACCACGCCGCAGGCATTTGAAGTGGCGTCTCGCCTCCTTGAACTCGGAGCGAAACAACAGGAAATTATCAAGCGTGTGTACAAGACCAAGAGTCTTTCTACGCTGAAATTGTGGGGACGCGTACTTTCAAAGATTCAGTATGATGAAACGTATAGGCTCGTATGGTCTACGATCAGCAATCAGGATTTGCTCGATACCAATTCGACGACCGATGAAGCGGACGGTATTATAGATGAACTTATGTCGAATGCACCGGGTGCCGAGCTGATTATCTTGCTCAAACAAAAGGCCGAAGATCTTGTGTCCGGTTCCGTGCGTACGACTTCCGATGACGTGGATGGAAGTGCGTTTGCGGCGACGTTTGGGGGAGGGGGTCATATACGGGCAGCCGGTTTTCGTGTGAAAGGCAAGGGGATGATTGATGCTGAAAATTATGTGGTGGAAGCAGCGCGCGAGTTTCAAGGGAAGAGACTTGGGATTGTTCAGCCAACTACAGATATGCCTATTTCCGCGATGCCGATTGAAGCTCGGAAAGTTGAAATCACCGCATCCCCATTATCCGAACCAATGCCATCCATACCACCTATGCCGTATGTTCCACCTGTGCCACCAGTACAATCTTCAGATGAAGTGGTCGAAAAATTGACACGAGATTTTGTTGCGCCGATGCCACCACCACCTCCTCCGCTTCCGCCTATATTATAGATTCATCTCATTCAAGATGTGTGCGGCGATTTCGAAGTTGTTGTCTATCCGGGTGACGTCATCGTCTGTTTCGATTGCTTCGGTGAGAGCGAGCAGTTTGTCCGCGGTCGCTCGGTCGGTGATCTGTTTATAATCTTTCGGGACGAAGTGGAGGCCGGTGTTTTCGATCGTGAACCCGGCTTTAGCAAGATTGTCTTTCACGCCGTGTAGGTTTTTGATGCCAGTATACACGGTATACGCTTTTTTATTTTCCGATGGACTACTCGCTTTATCGTCGAATTCTTCTTTTCGCATGTCAATCGCGCCAGATTCGATGATCGCCATTTCCGCCGCATCACTCTCCATTGTTTTATTTTCAATATTTTCCACGATAACCTCAATCACTCCTTTTTTTTCAAACATCCACGCGACCGCGCCGCGGGGTCCCATGGTGCCGGAATTTTTGGTGACCATGTTGCGGACGTTGCCGAATGTGCGGTTGGTGTTGTCGGTGAGGGTGGTGATCATAAAGGCCGTGCCTCCGGGCCCTAGGCATTCGTAGACAGCTTCGTGAAGTTGCAGGGCGTCTTTGTCTTCGCCAGTGCCTTTTTTTATGGCGCGTTCGATATTTGCAAAAGGTGTGTTGTCTTTGCGGGCATTTTCAATTGCCGCACGCAGGGTTGGATTCTGTTCCGGATCGCCGATGCCTCCTCCTTCTTTCACTGCTACTTGAATGAGTTTGGCGTGCCGCGTAAAAACTTTTCCCTTTACCGAATCTTGGGCTTCTTTACGATGTTTAATGTTGTTGAACTGACTGTGTCTGGCCATGTTGAAAAACTATAAACATGTGCGTGTCTTATATCACAGAAAAGGAGTATCGATCAAACAAAAGTACTACACGCAGCTTTTTACGGCAGTTGCGACCGCCGCCGCGATGCCGGGCTCGAAGGGAGCGGGGACGATTTTGTCGAAAGTGGGGGATGGTACCATGGCCGCGATCGCCTGCGCGGCGGCAATCTTCATCTCTTCGGTGATCTGTGGGGCGCGCGAGTCGAGGACTCCTCGGAATATACCTGGGAAGGCGAGGACGTTATTGATCTGATTTGGGAAGTCGGAGCGGCCTGTCGCGACGATCGCCGCGCCCGCCTCTTTCGCCAAATCGGGCATGATCTCGGGTGTTGGGTTTGCCATCGCAAAAATAATCGGATCTTTCGCCATCGAACGCACCATATCCTGTGTCATCAATCCTGCTTTCGAAACGCCGATAAACACATCCGCGCCCTGTATCGCTTCAGCAAGTCCGCCTTTTACACATTTTTCATGATCGTGGCTAAGAACACACGCAGTATTGGTAATTTCCGCGAGTTCCATTTTAGTCGGATTTAAATTCTCTCTTCCTTTATATATAGTGCCCTTGCTATCGCAGAGCAGGAAATTATCCGCCCGCGCTCCATATCGTATGAGCAATTTTGTAATCGCCACTCCAGCCGCACCTACGCCGTTTATGACAAATTTCAAATCTTCCAATTTTCTTCCCGTGACTTTCAGGGCGTTGATGATGCCCGCGAGTACAATGATGGCCGTGCCATGTTGATCATCATGGAACACCGGTATATTCAATTCCTTTTTCAATCGCTCCTCGATATAGAAACAATTCGGCGCCGCGATATCTTCCAGATTTATACCTCCGAAATTTGGCGCAATCGCCTTCACGACGGCGATCACTTCCTCGGGATCCTGTGTAGAAAGGCAGATCGGGAACGCATCCACTCCGCCGAATTCTTTAAATAAAACCGCCTTACCTTCCATCACCGGCAACCCGGCAAGTCCCCCGATATTTCCCAGTCCCAGTACCGCAGACCCATCGCTCACCACCGCCACCATATTACCCTTGGATGTGTATTTGTACGCATCCTCGGGATTCGCCGCAATTCTCCTGCACGGTTCCGCCACCCCAGGCGTATATGCGATAGAGAGTTCCTCTCGATTCGTCACCGGCAACTTTGATTTAACTTCGATTTTTCCTCGCGCCTTCTCATGCGCCTCAAGTGACTTTTGAAAATAATCCATACGATGACAGATAACGTGATAACTATGGTTACACAAACCGTGACCTCGCATAACCTACCATCTGCATAAATTTCCGCAAGAAAAAAACCAATCGCAAATCCACCGCAAACCGACGACCAATCCAGCCAAAATTAGATATAAATGAAAAACTCCTTCCCGTACAGGCCAATCCGATATGGTATTGGCGAGAAGTGGGAAAGAGTTTTCACAGACGAGACATCTTTTTATGTAGGGGACATAATGTGATCGTTTTGGTATTGATCTGTTCCCGAGGTCTCGTGTTGCCCTCTTTACGAAGCGCCCGAACTGTAGCGTACAAGGTTAAAAAGAATCTAAATTTTAGATGAAAAATAGATGAAAAAATGGATATGGAGAATTGGAGCTCGCGGGAAAATTGTTGCAGTTCACTGTGGGGTGTGAGGGTGCCTCTGAAGTCCGTTGTATCTCCCCCATCTATGAAGATGTTGAACTTATATATTCAAATAAATCGTTTGTTAAAGCCAATAAAACAATTCCACCAAGAAAATTTGGCCGCGGAGAGATGGAAAGGGAAATGGAGATGGAAAGGAAAAGGAAAAGTTGGTGGTGGATTGTGATGGTGATAACTGAAAGTCGAACAAAGAAAAGTTGCGATTCGAACTAGAATCTAGGATTTTACGAATAAAATCGTCAAAACGGGCTTTTGATTTGTTCGAGGAATGAAGGTGAAAGTTTGGTGTAAATAAGAGTGGTACGCAAGTCACGGTGGCCAAGGAGTTCCTGGATGTGGCGCAAGTGGGTTCCCGATTCCAATAAATGCGTGGCAAAACTATGGCGGAGAGAATGGAATGTCGCGGGTTTAAAAATACATCCGCGCAAAAGTGATTTTTTGAATACTTTCTGTGCCGTTGCAGTACTGAGCTTGCCTTCTCGTTGACTCTCAAAAAGAAAATAATTTCTCATCGCTTTTTGGTAGAGAGGGGAGAGCCTGATGTCTTCATCACGCATATATTTGAGTTCAAGTCGTTCTTTCAAATCGTGAGGGTGGGTAAGTCGTCTTTTTTTCTCGTTGATGAGGTTGGTCAGTGCTGGAATTAATCGTTCAGGGAGTATGGTCATGCGATCATAGCCGCCTTTGGATTTTTTGATATGAATGAGTTTGCGCTCAAAATCGAGGTCTACTACTTTGAGATTGACCACCTCGCTCACCCTCAGCCCCGCCCCATAGGCGATGGCGATCATGAGTTTGTGTTTTACGTTGGGCGTGCAATCGATGCAGTGCAAAATCTCCTCCTTACTCAAAACTTCCGGAATCCTCACCCTTCGTCGTACAAATTTCAGGTCTATTACCGCCTGTACTTTCAAAACTTTATGATAGAAAAATTTGATTGAACAAAGATACAAATTTGCCGTACTGCCGCTGAGATGCCCAACCTTTTTGAGTAAAAACGATCGCGCATGCGCTGTGTCCGAAATAATATCCGACAGAGTGTTCGCTTTTACATTTGTTCCCATATCCGCCTCTCCATCCGCTCCTATATTTGTTATTACACTATTCCCATTTTTTCCTCCATTTTCCCCATTGCCGCTATTCTCACTATTTCCACCATTTTCACTATTTACACTATTCAGACTATTTCCCCCATTCTTCCCCATTTCATCACAATATTTAAAAAACTTCTCAAGGCACAATAGATAATTCTTGATCGTTTTGCAACTATATCGTCTCAGCGTCAACTCGTTTCTTGTTGCTTCAATCAATGCGTCAATTATTATCTCCGTTCTATTTTGATTTTCGTGCATCTGTGGTAGCATATGGCTAATTTAAGTGTTTAATTCGGATAGCGTCGCTCCCGCAACCCCCTTCGCTTTCCTCCCCTTCTACCACACCCTTCTAAAATATTCTTAAAAACACTCCATCAAGAAACGAGTTAGATGACATGCCGTACGGGAGGAAAGGGCGGCACGCCATCTAACAGCGACCA
>CAYHQD010000014.1:0-17517 GCA_964358905.1 uncultured Candidatus Peribacteria bacterium | reverse complement strand
CGGTTTGCTCCGCAAAAATTATACCGCCACGCTCACTTCGCAACTTCTGTTATGCCGGAACGTTAGATGAAATGTATTTTTTTCTTTAAAATACAAACATGCTATTAGATATCATATTTGGACTAAAAACACACGCAATCCTTGATGTCTGGACAATTGAACACTTACTAAGTGGTCTTTCGGTTGGATCTGCCATCAAAAAAATACCCATTTCTTGTGTGGCCAGCTAGATTCCTTTCTGTAACTTGGCTGATTGTTCATGTCCTTATTTTCCCTCACTCAATGTATTTACAGGAACTTTTGTTAAAATAACTGGCAAGTACCCCGTATATTGGACACGCATTCTAAAAAGATGCATGCTTAGAACACTAACCCAATATACATATGGCACGAACAGCTTCAGCCTCACTCCACCGCCAATACTTCCAACCTACACTTGCAAATTTATACGAATAACAGATACTGAAGCAGTCTTGAAAAAATCATATATGAACGACAAAAAAACAATCGCTAATGTCGCTGGTAGATAACATTTTGAATTTACCGTTTCCGGTTTTGCAGAATTGGGGCTATTGGATTGTGTTCCTTGCCGCAATGCTGGAATCGTCCCCTATTTTTGGATTGTTGATCCCAGGACAGATAATCGTGGTAATAGGTGGATTTCTTGTGAAACAGGGTGCGCTGGATATAGGTGATATGATTTTTATCGCGGCATCGGGTGCGATTCTTGGAGATTTGATAGGATATGTATTGGGGAGGAAATACGGATGTTCTTTTATAACAAAATACGGAAAATATTTTTTCTTCAAAAAAGAGCATTTTGAAAAAACAAAAAAAATAATGAATCATCATACTGGCAAAACTTTGATTATCGGAAGATTTAATCCTCTCACAAGAGCTTTCGCTCCTTTCGTAGCCGGAACCATGGATGTGTCCTTTTTGAAATTCTTTACGTACAACATTATAGGCGGGATAACTTGGGCGGTTTCTTTTGTCGTAATCGGCTATATTTTCGGAGAGAGTTATGAAATAGTTGCCAGCTATGCCGGTAAATTTATTTTTATCGCCATTGTTTTAAGTGTCGTGATAATTTATCTGTATCGCTTCGTAAATAAAAGAAGACATGTTTTCTCAAAGTATCATCTTTATGCCTTGATACTGAATATCTTTTCATTGTATTTGTTTTCCAAGATGATTGAAGACCTTGTAGATAAGGAATTGGTCACCATATTGGATATCTGGATAAATGCGAAAATGGTTTTACTGTGGAACCCTCTATTGAATAAAACAATGATATTTATCACAAATATCGTAAGTCCGCCAAATCTTATTATTCTATCCATAATTTTGTTGGGATTTCTCATCTGCAGAAAGAAATGGTATCACTCTTTATTGTTGTTGCTCGGCGCAATGGGAGGTTTTGCATTTGAGGTGCTGACAAAAATCATCATTCACAGGATCAGGCCGGAGAATGCTTTGATCGAAGTGCCTGGATATAGTTTCCCTAGCGGACATGCGACCATGGCAATCATTTTTTTCTCTTTACTGATCTACTCGTTGAAAGATGACATAAAAAACAAACTATTGAGATGGTGTTTTATCGTTGGCAATATATTGCTCTTTTTGTTTATAGGATTCAGCAGGGTATATTTGAATGCGCACTGGTTCAGCGACGTGATAGGTGGATTTTCCTTAGGGTTATTTTGGCTGACTCTCTTGATTTTAGTATTCAAAATAATTACATCTCTAACCAAACAAAAAGCCCCAAGTTCCGAATAGCGGTTTTAGCATCAGATAAAGAGCTTAGAGTAAAAATTAAAACATTACTGAATTAATCTCCTGTAAATCAAGTTACCTCAACTTACAATCTGTCCGTTACTTCTTTCTAAACACCAAGCCCGTTTAGAACGAGTTAACAGTGACCATAAACCTTTGGGAAAGTTTATAATCAGGCTTATTATTGCCATCCGAAACTTAAGGCGCAACTGGCGACAAAACGTTTTATACTTATCACCACATGCACCCCAAGTTTCTCGTATTTTCAATGATCATCAGAATATGATACGCTTTATACATAATAAAGTCAACTGCATTTGTCTTGGAAATCCAGTCCAGGAAGATACAAGCTCGCGTAAGCGAGCGTAATAAAAATATATATGCTTCTCAACTTTATAGAAGTGATCCTGCATCTCGATGTATATCTGCAAGCGATCGTGAATGAATACGCTATGTTTTCCTATGTCATTTTATTTCTCATCGTTTTTTTGGAAACGGGAGTTGTGGTGACGCCGTTTCTTCCAGGGGACAGTTTACTTTTTACGGCAGGCGCGCTAAGCGCGACGGGCGCATTTCGTGTCGTGCCGCTTTTTTTACTGATTTTCACCGCGGCTGTGCTCGGTGATACGATGAATTATCATGCGGGGAAATATGTAGGGCCTAAGGTATTCAAAAGGGAAGATTCTTTTTTCTTTCACAAAGAGCATCTCGTGCGCGCAGAAAAATTCTATGAGAAACACGGAAGAAAAACCATCATCCTCGCACGCTTCATCCCTATAATCCGCACATTCGCTCCGTTCGTTGCGGGTATCGGTATCATGCCGTATCGCGTGTTTATCCTTTATAACATAGTCGGGGGGTTGCTCTGGTCGGCATTATTCATCTTCGGCGGTTACTGGTTTGGCAATCTCCCATGGGTCGAAGAGAATTTCGGCCTCCTCATCCTCGTCATCATTTTTCTCTCCATCACGCCGATCATAAAAGAGGTCATATATCACTATTTTCAAAAGAAATAAGTGGCGCTCAAAAAAGACATATGATACAATTCGCCCAATTTATACTCTAAAAATAAGTTATGAAAGCAAAGCCACAAGGAAGATTCAATTGGAATCGCGGCATCGGTATATATGAAATGCTCGGTGGTGTGCTGGGTTTCCTGCTGACGGTATATATTTTGTTCACTAAGCTTCCGGGGATGATGGGGGAGGTGCCGGAGGCGGGGCTGAAATTATTTTTGGTGGTCATCAGTGTGTTTGCGCTCGCGGGGTACGGCCTGACGTTTTTTGCAGGTTGGTCGTTATGGAAAGGTATGAAGCGGGGCATCCCACTGTCACTTGCGGCGCAGGCGATTCAGATTCCTCAGTTTTCACTTGGTGGGCTTTCGTATTTATTTATGGCTGGTCTGCAACTCTCAGTGTTTATGGGTGAAGAAGGTATGTCTTTTGCAACATATCTCGGAAGTCGTTGGAACATATATATATCATTTGAAGGGTATGTGACGGGGGTGGGATTCAACCTCGTGGCGATCGCGATTTTTATATATTTGTACAGACAGTTCAAGAAGGCTTAAAAGCACATATTCTTTAAAATTTTTCTTATGAATTTCATACGCACCAGTTATATGCTGACTGTGCTTGCAATAGGAGTGGGCCTTTTGGTAGGTTGTAACAAGAGTACAAACGAAGAAAGGGTTATGCAAGTTTCAGTCGAAAATATAGGTCGGGAAATGTCGCTCGAGGGAATTGCGAGAAATCGTGTGATGGGTGCGGTGCTTCAGGGCGAGGGTTTCGAAGTGTGGATCGAGGGATTGGAATTTTTGCCGGAGGAGATGAACGGAAAAAACGTCCGTGTGAGCGGCACGCTCGGGGAAGCGAATGATCTGCCTGTATTTGTGCAGAAAGAAGGCGAGCCGATTCAGCAGGGTATTCCGGTTCCAGAGGGAACGGATTTGCAGGCGGCCAGTCATCGATTTATTCTGAAAGGCGCGAAGTGGGGACTGAAAAAGTAATTTATTCTAAAGTGGCGTATGTCCACTTCCAGCCTTATTCGTGCGATTGTGGTCGTCATATTGCTCATCTCATCGGTTGATGCGGGCTATATTCATAAAGGCCATTGGTTGAGTACGCTCATGCTCATGTTCTCGCTCTCTTACTTATGGATCGTATAAGAGTATAAGAAAGGAGTAAGCTTGAAGCGAAGAACATCTTAATATATAGTACGCCCGCTTTCATGCACCCGTAGCTTAACTGGATAGAGCATCGGTCTTCGGAACCGAGGGTTGGGGGTTCAAATCCCTCCGGGTGCACCACATTTTAGGGCCATGGTGTCAATGGTAGCACAACGGTCTCCAATCCCGCCAGGGCGGGACAAATCCTACTGGCCCTGCCAGAACAGCATAGCAGTCTTCATTTCTCAACTTTTTTGGACTTTGTATATATGACGAGGATTCTTAAAATCAGTGCGTCTAAACTGGAGAAAGGTAAATTGATAGAAGCCGCGATGATCTTGAAGATGGGCGGGCTCGTGGCGTTTCCTACGGAGACGGTGTATGGGTTGGGGGCGAATGCGCTCGATGCGAAGGCGGTGAGAGGTATTTTTAAGGCAAAAGGAAGGCCGTCGGATAACCCGCTGATCGTGCATATCGCTTCTGCGAAGGAGTTGGAATCGCTTGTGAAGAATGTGCCTGTGGTTGCGCGAAAATTTATGCGTGCGTTTTGGCCGGGGCCGCTTACAATTGTATTTGAGAAAACGGCGCGTGTGCCCAGTGAAGTTTCTGCGGGGCTTGATTCGGTGGCGGTGCGTATGCCTTCACATAAGATCGCGCTAGCTCTCATAGTGGCGGCTCGCGTCCCGCTCGCCGCCCCATCCGCAAATCTCTCCGGCAGTCCCAGTCCGACTCGCGCAGATCATGTGATAAGTGATCTCGACGGCAAAGTGGATATGATTATCGATGGGGGAAAATGTGCGGTGGGGTTGGAGTCCACGGTGGTGGATTGTACGGTATCTCCGCCGATGTTACTCCGACCTGGGAAGGTGACACTCGCGCAACTTCGCAGAGTGGCTGGTGAGGTGGAGGCGGGTGTGTTGGATGAAAATGCGGTTGCAAAATCTCCAGGGATGAAATACCGGCATTATGCGCCCAATGCACAAGTGATTCTCGTAGAAGGTGGACCGGATGATTTGAAGAAAAAAATAAATGCGCTTCTGAAGAAATATATGAAGGAAGGGAGGAAAGTAGCCGTGATGACGCTTGACTCTCGTCATACGTATTCCGCAGACATCGTGAAATATATGGGTACGACTCCCACGGTCGTAGCACGTCATCTTTTCGCCACGTTCAGGGAACTCGATCATCTCGGTATGGACGTGATTATAGTCGAAGGCATGGATGAAAAAGACCTCGGCTTGGCCATCATGAACCGGATTCGCAGAGCGGCTGAGGGGTAGAGAATGGTAGTGAGTCGCAGTAGACCTTAACTCGTGAGGTACGCTTTCAGATGCTCGAGCATGATGGCGACAAAGGTATCGTGGAGTTCTTTTTTAGTATCGGACGAAATACCGATTTCGGTATCAAAGGCGAGAACTACATAAGGTTGGTAATTACGTTCTTCGAAGCAGTACTTTTCTAATATTTCGTCCGCATTTGGTAAAGCATCTATACCTTCTATAGTACGTAGTTGCTTCTTTACTTTATTTTTCAATTCAGGTTGTAATACAGCCAGTTGATGCAAAAGCGGCATGAGCAGTTGAGTCGCATCTGTCGTGAAGTGAGCCGCTACAATTTTTCGTCGTACTTCAATATTGTTTGCCGAATTGAGTATGATATAGGCAACAGTTTTTGCATATTTGTCTTGTATGCCTAAACCTTTTAATCTTTCTAATACCGATAATTCAACCTCGATATTTACAGGTATTTTCTCCTCGGGAAGGATGCCCTCTTTTTCTAAAAAGCCACGAACAATAAGTACTGGTGCGGCTACCGCAAACAGCCCACTCTGCTCACTAAAAACTCGCATGACATCGGCCCGAATTAACTCGAACCCGGCATCGTCAAGTTGAGGGTGATTTTCAGCAATATCTTCCACAACATCTTGAACTGCTTTACGTGTAATATCATTGATACTTTTGATAAGCTCCTTATAGAGGTCTTCCGTGTGTCGTTGTATATCCAATATACTTTAGGCTATTTAATATAATCACACTTTACATGCATATAAAAATTTGTCAAGTCTGGCGCGTGTTCTAAAATTGTGCGAAAATGCCACCATGAAACAAGCACTGATCGTACACGGGTCATACGGTTCGCAGGAAGAAAGCTGGTTCCCGTGGTTAAAAAAGAAATTGGAAGAAAACGGGTACAAAGTGTATCTGCCGAAGTTCCCGACGCCCGAAAATCAGTCGCTCTACACGTGGACGGAAGCGCTGGAAAAAACGGGCATGAAGTTTGATGAAGAAACCATATTGATCGGTCACAGTCTTGGGTCGGCCTTTATTCTCAGCGTGCTTGAGGGGTTGAGTGTTTCGGTGAAGGCGTGTTTTTTTGTATCGGGATTTATCAGTTTGCTCGGGTTGCTCAAGTTTGACGTGCCGAACGAGTCTTTCATCATGAAACCGATGAATTGGAAAAAAATCAGAAACAATTGTAAAGCGTTTTATGTCATCAATTCGGACAATGATCCGTACGTGCCTCTCGAAAGAGGAGAAGAACTCGCGCAGTTCTTGAAGGTACCCCTCATCGTTTTAAAAAAAGCGGGACATATAAATACCGAGGCGGGATATAAGGAGTTTGAAAAACTTTATGAGATGATACGAAAGCTGTGAAAAAAATGATAATGCACGTGAAATGAACCAACTTTTTCTGAAAATACTTGATGAGAGCGTGACATGCACACTCGCTACGGCATCGTGCGACGGTATGCCGGAAGTGGCGACTATCGGGTACGCGGCCGATGAAAAGTACCGGCTTTATTTTCAGACGTTCCCCCACTACAGGAAATACAAAAATCTGAAGACGAATCCGCGCGCATCCATCGTGATAACGCAAAAATTTCATTCGGAGCAAATGGATGGCGAGGTGGAAGAGTTAAAGGGTGGAAATTGTGAACGCGCAAGACATATGCTGATAGACAAATACGGTCACGTGATGGAGGCGTACTTGAATTCACCCGATGCCGTTTTTTTCAAATTCTCCCCGACGTGGATCAGGCTGCTCAAAGATGATATGTACCCGCCGACCTACGAAATGATAGAATAGACGCGACATTATGTATTTCATAGCCAATCGAAATATGCCTATGCCGCAAGATGTCGAGACGTTTCTTACCACACACAAAATACAATATGTGCTCCACGAACATCCGGCGGTTTTTACATGTGAAGAGGCGGAAAAGTATTGCGGGAATATTCCCGGGATGGCATGCAAAAATCTTTTTCTGCGAGCGCCGGAAGAAGGACGTTATTTCCTGCTCGTACTGCATGCGAAAAAACGTTGTGATTTTAAAAAATGTGCGGAAACCTCCGGTACGAAAAAAGTTACTTTTGCAGACGAGAAAAAACTCGAAATATTCCTGGGACTTACTCCCGGCGCGGTAACTCCCTTCGGACTTTTGAATGATTCTCAAAAAAGAGTGGAACTGTTTGTGGATAAAGAAGTATGGGATGCACCTATCGTGAGTTTTCACCCAAATGTCAATACGGCGACACTCGAACTGACGAGCGATATGTTTCACCGTTGCATAGAGGCTATGGGGCACAGTGCGATAGTGGTTGAAATGTAAAGAGTTGCGCGCGAAAGCATTGACTTTGGCGCTCGGCGAAGCTACAAATATCTGCGACATTAATCCTTTCTCATGGCACAATCAATTACCGATTTGAAGGTGGGCGTGGTACTGAATCACGCGGGAGCTCCTTGGCAGGTTGTAACGAATTCGTTTATGCGTACGGCGCAGAGGAAACCCGTGATGCGTACGAAATTGCGCAATCTTATCACGGGGAATGTCATGGAGAAAACCTTTATTGCTGGTGAAGCGTTTGAATTGGCTGATGTGGAGAGGAAAAACGTGCAATACCTTTATAAAGATGCCGACAATGCGTTTTTTATGGATCTTGAAAATTACGAGCAATTCAGTTTCAGTCTTGAGACACTTGGCGATATGGCGGCATATTTGCAGGACGGCAAAGAAATGAGTGCCGTTATGTTTGAAGAAAAACCAATTACGATTCAGCTTCCTCCGAAAGTGGACTTGAAAGTCGCAGAGACGACTCCCGGTGTGAAGGGTGATCGTGCACAGAGCGGAACAAAGGCCGCTACTTTGGAAACAGGTGTAACCGTGCAAGTGCCTCTCTTCATAAACGAAGGTGACGTGATTCGTATCAACACAGAAACCGGAGAATATGTGGAACGTGCAGGCGGAGGATTCTCAGGCTAACCACGGCGAATGAAATGAGGCGCATGCATTCTAGTGCGTGGCACCTTAAAATTTGCTCGTTTTCCCTTCCTCAATATCCAGTATCACATCAAAGTGACGTTCGTATTTCAGGGTGACGTTTGCTTTTGCACTGAAATAATAATCCACGGGTCCAGTGCCGACTCCGATGGTGTCGGTTTCAATGATGTCTAGGTCGTCAAACAGATCAAGTGTTGCTTGCCCTTCCCCATCCACTTGTATCTTGCTACGCGCTATCGTCAAAATATCAGCCTTGTTGGTATCGTCTATCACACTGCGCGGCGTGTAAGCAAAATTTTCGCGTATTTTTTTCAAGAGATAGGTATTTTCGTAGGCGAGGGGGCCGTTGCCGAATGTGCCGTACAGCGAGATGACAGAGCCATCCGGCATATAAATATGTGCATCGAGAATATTCTCCGTACCGTTTTTGCCTTCCACGACGAGCGTGGGCATATCGCGTGTAGTAGTTTCGATGACGAGCGCGTGGGTACCGAATGCATTTCTGATTTCCGAGAAAAATGCGTTTTTTTCAACCGGTGCAGTCGTGGCAATCACTTTGACACTGGCGGAATTTGGATATTCACGCACATAGTTGTCTTGTCCGTTTGCGTTATCTTGTCGCCAAAACACGGTATTCACCGTGTTGTTATTTCCAGAAGGATCGTCGTCTTCGACGGGCTCTTCAATTCTCTCCCACTCTGGCGGCACTTTCATCATATATCCCTCTATGGAACGGTTGAAGGTATCCCAGTTGACGGACGGATCGAACTGTGTGAGATTTTGTTCTAGACTGTAAAGTTGGCGGTACAAAATGTCGGCAAATTCGCCGCGTGTGATCATGCTCGCTCCATTGAAGTTGCCATCCACCTCAGGCTCTATAAAAAACTTTTCTTTTGCATAAGTGACATAGGGAGCGTACCAGCTTGAGAATGGTACATCGGGGAATGGATTTTGCGCGCTCGCGACGAATCCTCCTTCGGGATTGTTGAACGTACGCAGAATTATTTTCAATGTTTCCGCTTTGTTGATTTCGTTTGCGGGTTGAAACGTGCCGTCTTCATAACCTTGTATCACACCGGTATCGTACGCTGTATATACATAATCATAAAACCACTGAGTGGAGTGGACATCTGAGAAGACCGGCTTCGCTTCTGCGAAGCTGGTCTCTTCCTCTGTGGTAAGCTGAGGATTCTCCGTATCAGGCTGTACTACAGTTTCAATCGGCTCGCTTCGCGTGGGCACAAATTCTTCTTTCAAAAAAACGCTTCGTCCCAAGATGACTAATTTCATGGCTTCAGCGCGGTTGATTGTTGACTCGGGTTTGAAACTTCCATCGGGGTAGCCTCCTATGATTCCTTTTTCTTTTAAATAAGTAAGAGCATGAAAATATGAACTTTCGGAGGTGACGTCGGAAAAAGGTCCGGCTATTTCATCTCCATGTGCGGACATGGGAAGGATGAAAAGCAGAAGCAGGAGTGAGAGCGGACGACGAAATACTTTGCTCATACACACAGTATAACGTACAGAATGTTAAAACGATACTATTTATTCTGCAAGCATCGCCCGGAGTTCCGCTTCATCTATCACACCTTGGATGAACGTATCGTTGGCGAAGAGCGACGGAGTCGCTTGCAGAGAAAAATCCGCGATGGTGTTTTGCATCTCCTTGAGTTTGGCATCAAATCGGTGGGTGTCATTCATACAAGTTTCAAATGTTGCCATATCCAGCCCTAGGTCAAAACCTATTTCCGAAAGTATGCCGGTTTGCACTTCACCATTCTCGTCCAACTCGGATTGTCGGGCGAAAAGCGCATCATGCATTTCCCAGAATTTTCCTTGTTCACTCGCACACTCGGAGGCGTGTATCAGTGTGGTGTCGGGGCCTCCGCGGTTGAAGTGTATGAAATGTATTGTGAGTTGATCGGGGTATTCACGCAGTACCGTATCGAGCGTGGTTTTTAGCTGTGCGCAGAAGGTTGAGGTGAAGGAACAGAATTGAGTAACGGTTACCTTGGGAGTAGCGGAACCTTTTACATGTGCGGGCACATTGTGAGGTGTGGCGATATATTTGCCGGCGGGGATACGGAGGAGGTACATATCATCTCTCTCCACAAAAAATTCTTGGATGAATTCAAAATTTCCCACGGAGCGAATATTTTTGTCGAACATAAATGCAGGCACCGAAGTGATGCGATGTGCGTTGATGAGCGAGGTTGCTTCCGGGGAGGTGAATTCCAGGTCTTCGAAACGAATCGCGGGAGTGAGCGTAGTGAGGATTTGTTGCTTGAACGCATTGACGTCGCAGAGGTCGTTGTCACATGCTGGATCATAGATGACGTACGCGGTGACGAGCGGGTGATCGTATGCGACATACGTGGTGCCATTGATTTCAAAAACCGTTTCCAATTTTTCTTCAAGCGATGTAGCGGGTCGAAGGAAAAGCAGTATCAGTATGAAGATAAAAAGTATTGCACTGACGTAGAGCCAGATATTTAAAGGTGGACGCGTAGCTTTTTTTTTATCGATCCGCTTTTTTTTCCGCATAGGTGAAAACAAGGTGATATTGAAATTGAATCGAAAATTATTTGCCTACCGGAGGGAGTTCACAACCGAACGTCTCTGCGAGAAGGATAAGAGGTTGTACACCTTTGCCAGCGAGAGTGGATTCTTCGCCAGTATGTTTTTTCCATGTCGGATATCCGTCTACACCTTCGGCGGTACATGCTTCGGGGGTTATATCGCATTGCACGTAGTCGATATATTCAAATGAAGAACCGAACATCTGTTTCTGAGCCTGACAATTCGGACACCAGTCCGCTCCATACATTTTTGCGCCGTTTTCCGTGAGACATTGTGCGAATTCATCGAGTTCCCCCGGCTTGGTATTTTGATATGTCTTTACCGCTACGCCGATTACAACGAGGAGTACAAATACCGCGATGACCGTGTTCGTGAAAGAGAGTTTCATATACGAATGAATTAAGATTAGTAGATAGCTTCGGCGGGGCTGTAGGTGTCGAGATTTTCTTTGCCGATGACTTCAATGACTCGGTCAATAACTTCGTCCATCGGTATGATTTCCTGTTTTCCTTTTTTCATATCTCTGAGGATGATCGTGCCGTCGCGCACCTCGGTGATGCCGAGGACGAGAGTGTAGGGCACTTCAAATTTATCCGCGAGCCGCATCTGCGCTTTCATGGAACCCTTGCCGAGCGCACCGACTGTTTTCACTCCGCGTTCGCGAAGTTCCGTAATCAGCGTGAGACATTTTTTCTTTGCGATGTCACCGAGTTGCGCGACGAATACGTGCAACTGATCTTTCGAAGGTACTTTTATGCTTTCGCGTTTCATGAGATCTATGAGACGCTCGAGTCCCATGCCAAATCCAACTGCCGGCGTATTCGGAGCGCCGCCCATGAGTTCCACGAGTCCGTCGTATCGGCCTCCCGCGCAGACGGAATTCTGCTGACCTTCTCCGTCTCTCACTACGATCTCAAATACGGTCTGGTTATAATAATCTAGTCCGCGTACGAGTTTCGGATTTTTCATATAGCCGATTTTGAGTTCTTCGAGATATTCGAGCACTTTATCATGATATTCTTTGGATTCTTTCGAGAGATAGTCATCGATCTTCGGCGCGAGTTCCGCAAGAATTTTGCAATCTTCACTTTTGCAATCCAGAAGTCGGAGGGTATTGCCGTGTAGGCGTTTTTTACAATCTTCACACATCGAACGTTCTTTGCCGATGTAATAATTTTTCAACGCTTCGATATATTTTCCGCGCGATTCGAAATCCCCGATATTATTGATGTGCACTTGCGTAAGTGCGAATACGCCGCAATCTTCCATTACCATTTTCGCCAGTTGGATCACCTGCGCATCGAGCGCCGGATCTTTCTCGCCTATGACCTCCACTCCGAATTGCCAAAACTGGCGGAATCGCCCTTTCTGAGGTTTATCATATCTGAAATGCGGTTCTATATAATACAGTTCTACCGGTTGCGGCCAATTCACCATGCTATGTTCTATATAGGAGCGTACTACCCCAGCAGTACTTTCCGGTTTAAGTGTAAGCGAACGATCTCCCTTATCCATAAACGTGTACATCTCCTTCGACACGATATCGGTTTCTTCCCCGAGGGATCTCTGAAACACTCCCGTTTCTTCAAAAATCGGAGTGGAAATACGGCGGAATCCAGCCTGTCTGCATCTGTGACGCACCGCCTTTTTTATAAACGTAAAGAACTCATGATCCTTTGGCAGTATGTCATACACACCTTTCACAGACTGAAACTTGCGAGGCTTTTGTCCTTCTGTAGAATTATCCATGCGCAGATTATACTGCAAAAAACGAAATATGCAATGCTAGTAGGACAAGTATTGATAGAGCGCAACTGCCACTTCGTAGCGAGTCAGCGCACGCGCGGGCTGCAACTTATTGATACGATCAGGGAAGAGTTCGTATTTTTCGGCGATGCCGGCAAACGGTGCGAACCAGTCGGTTCCTCTCACGTCACGATAGGAGTAAGGGAGGTTTTCCGTAAGGCCGAAAGTCTTTGCAAACATTTTCAAAAACTCTGCAGTGTTTACCTGATTCGCGGGTTTGAAGGTTGCATCGCTATAACCGTTTATTATACCGAGTCCAGCCGCGGTAACTACATATTTCGTGTACCATTGACCGTTTTTCACATCGCTGAAATAGCCGTTGTTACTTATGTCGTTGATGGATTCGTATTTTGTCAGGAGAAGGAATTTTGCCGCTTCTGCACGATTTACAGGATTTTTACCTCGAAATGTTTTGTCCGCGAAGCCTCCTATAATTCCCTGATTGTACAGATATGCCGCGGCTTTTCCACCAAGTTCTTTTATGCGAGTGTCGGTGAAAGGATTTACTTCGACGACATTTTCAATCACAACTTCATCTTCGAATTCAGTGTCACCGAATGTATTGTTGGTGAGGACTTGCGGAGTGGTGACTGAGTTTTTCTTCTCAGCCTTACATTCTTTCCCGATTCTCACGTAGCCCTTTTCACATTGGAAATTGTAGTTTTCGATTAATTTCCCATCCTCAATTTTATCTATGCATGAAGATGGCATGAAATGCGCGGGAGGATTTTGACATGCGGGGATCGGATCCCTGCATTCTCCTTTGTAGGGTACTAGAGGTGATATACAGCCAAGTACTTCAGGGTCGTAGGCGGTTGTACCGGTTTTCTTATGGTTTCCGTTTTCAAACGACCAGCAATTATTTCGCTCATTAGATTCTTCTACGTTATCCTTGTAATCCACACATGCTTTCAAAGTTTGAATCGTTGCAATGGGTTCACCAAGTATCATTGTCTCCCATTTTCCATTGCCTTTTAAAAATGCAGGGTCTTCAAAATCGGACCAAGGAAATACATAATTGGGTTCACTTGAGCCGTTTAACCAAACAGCGGTATAACCAACTGTATTCGTAGGAAGTACGACAGGTGCGATACCGCGTATTTCGATTGTGACACTGTTGTTCAAGTCCATTCCTATCTTTGTGGCAAAGTCCGGGAGCACTCTTTGAGTTGTGGTAACCACCGGATTATCCAATGTGCGCGATACGAGCGTCCTTGTGACACAGTTATCCGTTTCATCACTTTCTCTGACAATATCGTTCGCATCAATACACGCTTTCACTACGTGTGTGCCTTCGAGGACTTGAGGATAGCCGGTCGATGATGTCCATGGATTCATAAAGAGTTTCTTCTCCGGTGCGTAGGTGAACCATGTGTAGGTCCAGACCAGTTTACCGTCTATCCATATATAGGTGTTTCCCTGATCGGTGGTGATGGAGGCGGCTGAATTATTGCTGTGTTTTACCCCAAGTCCGTTTGAGTCATCCAGAGATATGTCTACGGTGAGATTCGGGAGTACCTCGGTATTTTCACCGGTTACCATATATCCAAATGACATGGTTGATTGAACCGCTCGAGATTCGGCCGCCGCGCCAAGGGTTTCCCAGCAGGTACTCCCTTCAATTGCGCAGTATACGAGAGCCTGAGTCATGTAACCACCCGGTGTTGAAGGTGCGGGGAAGGCGGCATGCCAATAAGCTCCATCAAAAGTCGCATTATACTGGCCGTTTGTTACGTAACTTTGGATGTAAGGGCCAGGATTGCTTGCGAGGTAGGTATAGTACTGTACCGACCATCCTTCGGAAGGTGCGGCGGAAGTGCCGCTTGGAGTATTTATCGCTTTAATTTCTGCATTGATCTCTGCTCCAGGTGCATAAGAAGACCAGTCACCGGTAATATCACTAATCCGCACATATGGTGACGATATACTCCCATATATGGCAAACACGGAATTACCGAAGAGTGGCAGAAATAAAAAGGCGATAACGAGTAGCAAAAGATATTTTTTGCTTTGGTACGAAAGGTTTTCCATATTCAATTTGTTAAGGAAAATAAAATGCTAATCGTTGTTTAAAATGAGCGTATGTCAAAATGGTTACATCCATTTTCTGCTTCCTTTGATTTTTTTACAATTTGAAATGAGATTCCAGTGTGAAATTCAGATGAGGAAGCGATGTATGCCATCGCTTGTATTGTGTGGAAGATCTCATATAGCGAAAGTAGGCGGTGGAGGCGATCATGGCGGCGTTGTCGGTACAAAATTTGAGGGCCGGGTAGCGGATGAGTGGTGAGGCTTTTGAGGTTGACTGATTGGATGCGTTTTGTGGGAATGTGTCTTCGAGCATAGTGCGAAGCCGCAGGTTTGCGGAGACTCCTCCTGCGATGTGGATTTCTTTCGGGTGGTGGAGTTCAGCGGCCTTTTTTAATTTGGCAAGGAGGGTTTCACAGACGGTGTACTCGAAGCTTGCGGCCAGATCGGGCAACGCCCGATCAAAACGTGATTGAATGGATTGTTGATGATGTATAGGTTGTGTTGTTTGAGTGTCAGAGTTTTTATCTTTTAGTTTCAAAATTATATTGCGCATTGCCGTCTTGAGTCCGGAAAAACTGAAATCTAAATCATGTGAATGCGCATTGCTCATCATGGCGCGTGGCAACAAAAACGCGTCAGTGTTTCCGGCTTTGTATCCATTTGCTTCGTTTCCTTCGAGTGCGAGTTGCTGGATCGAAGGTCCGCCGGGATATGGGAGTCCCATCATGCGCGCAACTTTATCGAATGCTTCGCCTGCGGCGTCATCGAGGGTTTTTCCGAGTACTTCATATCGACCGTGATCATGCATGAGCACCAAATCATTGTGTCCGCCGGAGACGGTGAGAATGAGGATGGGAAACTTCTCTTTGTGTACAAATGGCTTCTCCGAATTTTCAATATTTTCAATATCCTCGGTCAACCAGCTTCCATAGAGATGTCCTTCTATATGGTGTACGGGAATAAGAATCTTTTTCCACGCAAGACTCAACGCATTCGCCGCTGTATTCCCCACCATGAGACAGCCCATCAACCCCGGCCCCTGTGTCACTGCGATCGCATCTATGTCTTGCAAGGTAATACCCTTTGGCCATGTTTTTGTACGTACGTTTTTCGCACGCTTCAATACCTCATCCACCGTGGGGATGATCATCTCCGCATGTCGTCTCGCGGCAACCTCCGGCACCACGCCACCCGTGCGTCGGTGCTCCATAATCTGTGAGGAAATGACATTCGCATATACACGCCTGCCATCTTCAACCAGAGCGGCGGCGGTTTCATCACAGGATGATTCGATAGCGAGAATTATCATATAGCTACGCCATGGTAAATAAACCTTTTTCGGAAGAAAAAGTACACAAAACATGAGTGTTTGTACATAGCTGGCTACGTTGAACTACGCAGGCCAGAGCCCATTGAGTGTGGCAAAGAGATCGTAAACTGTTTCCTCTCGTCTGACACACTTGACTTTTCCATATGTGCCGAGCAAATATTCCGCGGAACGCAAAAATCCGTTGTACTGAAATCCCATTGCATGTCCGTGCGCACCCGTATCATGCAAGACCAGCGTGTTGCCCCTGCGCACTTCCGGTAATGGGCGATCGATCGCAAATTTATCGTTATTTTCACAAAGCCCTCCCGTGACATCAAATTGTCGTGCAGTATCATGGTCAAAAGTCATCACGCCATTTTCGTCGAGTGCCGTGATATGATGATATGCTCCATACATTCCAGGACGCATGAGGTTTGACATGCTCGCATCGACACCTACAAAAGATTTGTGTTTTTCAGCTACCTGTCTTACGGAGGTGACGAGATAACCATGAGGCCCTGTGATGTATCTGCCACATTCCATAAAAATATCGGGTTTTGCGTCGGGAAAATGTCTTTGTAAACTCTCCGATATTCCGGTTGCCACTCTATGTATATCTACCGGTTGTTCACCTGGGCGATAGGGTATGCCGATACCTCCTCCAAGATTGAGAAATGCAAAACGCATCTGGCGTTCTTCTTCCAACTCTCGTGCGGTACGGAAAAGCATTTCCGCCGTATCACAAAAATACGCGGGGTCTAATTCATTTGAGGCGACCATGGTATGAAGTCCGAATCGTGTTACTTCTTTTTCATGTGCTTGGGCGTAGGCTTGCGAAAGCTGATCTCTTCTCAGGCCGAATTTAGCATCCACCGGTTTCCCGATTATGAAATTTCCCTTTTTGAGATCCCCTGGATTATAGCGAAATGAAAGTGTGGTGGGAAAACGATCACCTGCCACCGCTGCAAGTCGGTCAACATGAGTTATATCATCAAGGTTAATGATCGAATCGAGATCGAGGGCGGCTCTGAATTCCGCATCGGGTGTATTATTTGAGGTAAACATGACGTCTTTTCCATCTATCCCAAGATGTTTCACCATCGTAAGTTCCGCAAGCGAACTACAATCCATTCCCATACCTTCTTCTTGGAGTATTCTCAGAATACTCGGATTCGGGAGTGCTTTCACGGCAAAAAAATTTCTGAACCCTTCTCGGGTTTTGCCTATTTGCGACATCGTGGCTTGAAAACCGCGTGCGGTTTCTCTTATCCCAGCTTCATCATAGAGGTAGTAAGGAGTGGGTATTCCTTCTTCTCTGGCACGCATGATTGCATGCACGATACGTTCCGGCAGTGCTTTCTCAGGTGGACGTGGCATAACGTGTTATTGTTCTATACATCTCATTTCAAGCCATCCTTTTACACCCTATTCCATGTGTTTGTCAAAAGTTGTTTATCGAAAGTTGCGTATTATTGCAGCTAAATGTTTCATGAGACGTCCGCGACAGGTGAGTAAATGCTCACTCTAAGACAATATGAAGAATTGTCATCTGGAAATGTCGCTTTTATG